>CAIQOG010000415.1 GCA_903873355.1 uncultured Bacteroidales bacterium | reverse complement strand
GTACTTATGCCAATCCAGAAACGATAGAAAAAGGCATTTGCTCCAATTTCATAGCTGCAGGCGATAATATGTGTGGTGTTTTGCAAATTGATGCGACACTTCAACCGGGCGAAAGCCGTGATTTTTTTGTGTTGATGGGCGTCGGAAAAGCTGAAAATGAAGGTAAAGCTGTTGTTGCTGAATTTGGAAATATTGAAAAAATTGATGCTGAATTTGAAAAACTGACAAACTATTGGCACAATCGTATTGGAGGAATCACGGTAAAAACACCCGATCCGGAATTCAATAGTATGCTCAACATGTGGAATCCGTATAACTGTTTAATCACTTTTGCGTGGAGCAGGGCTGCCAGTTTGGTTTATACTGCCGACGAGCGCGATGGTTTTGGTTATCGCGATAGTGTTCAGGATTTGTTGGGCGTGATACATAACATAACCGATGAAGCTGCTCAACGTCTCGAATTGATGGTTACCGGACAAGTTTCAACCGGTGGGGCTATGCCGGTAGTTAGCAAATTATCACACCAAACCGGAAAGGAAAAAATACCTGCCGAAACAGATTATCGTTCTGATGATTGTATGTGGCTTTTCAATGCCGTTCCGGCTTATGTAAACGAAACAGGCGATATGGATTTTTATTCCAAAGTATTACCTTATGCCGATAAAGGCGAAGATACAGTGTTGGGACATTTACGCAGAGCTATTCAGTTTAATCTCGACCGTTTGGGAAATCACGGTTTGCCTTGTGGATTGCGTGCAGACTGGAACGATTGTTTACGTTTCGGACACGATGGTGAAACAACTTTTGTGGCTATGCAACTGCGTCTGGCGCTGAAAACCTATATCGAAATTTGTCTACAAACATCAAATACTGCAGAAGAAGCTTGGGCAAAACCAATTCTCACTACTTTGGATGATAATATACAAAAATATGCCTGGGATGGTGAATGGTTTTTACGTGGTTACAAAGCCGATGGATTTAAATTTGGATCGAAAGAAAGTGAAGAGGGTCAGATTTTTATGAATCCGCAGGTTTGGGCTGTAATTAGTGATGCAGCTACCGAAGAGCAAAAAGTAATGGCTTTGAAAAACATGAAAAAACACTTATCCACCGATTACGGCGTGATGGTTTGCGATCCACCTTTTGTAAATACAGATTACAATGTGGTGCGGGCAGCATTGATGAATGGTGGTATGAAAGAAAATGCAGGAATTTTCATTCACACGCAGGGTTGGGCTGTATTGGCCGAAGCAATGTGTGGTAATGGAAATAATGCGTATCAATATTTCCGAAATTATATGCCGGCTGCCTTTAATTCGAAAGCAGAAATCAGAGAAATTGAACCTTATGTTTTCTGTCAGTCAACGCACAGTAAACACAGTCCGAGATACGGAAAATCGCGTGTTCCATGGTTAACAGGTTCTGCAACCTGGTCGTTGGTAGCAGCTACACAATATATTTTAGGACTGAAACCACAACCCAATGGAATGATGATTGACCCTTGTATTCCTTCTGATTGGAAAGGTTTTGAAGCCACCCGAATGTTTCGGGGAAAAGCGTTGAACATCGCTGTGAAAAATCCAAATGGAATAGAAAAAGGAGTGAAACTTGTGAAATTGAATGGAAAAGTAATCAATGGAAATATTGTTCAGTTTGTTGATATGAAACAAGAGAATGATATTGAAGTGATGATGGGATAAAAGACACTTATAATGTTGGGTTGACTTTGGTTTTCCCAACATATTTATTTTGAAAATGAAAGGACTGGTTTTCGATATACAGAAATTTGCATTACATGATGGACCGGGCATACGAACAACCGTTTTTCTGAAAGGTTGTCCGTTGAATTGTGTGTGTTGCTGTAATCCTGAATCTCAGAGTTTTAGTTCCCAACTTTCCTTTGATATTTCGAAATGTACCGGTTGCATGAAATGTGTTGATGTTTGCCCTGAAAATGCAATTTCGGTTGAAAGCGCCAAAATAAAAGTCGAATTTTCTGTCTGTACGACCTGTGGAAATTGCATGGATGAATGCACTGACAGTGCTTTTCGAATTTTTGGAAACGAAATGACAGCACAGCAAGTGCTGGATGAAGTATCAAAAGACAAGGATTATTTCAAAAATTCAGGTGGTGGCATTACACTTTCGGGAGGAGAAGTGATGGCGCAGATAGATTTTGCCATCGAAATTCTGAAACTTGCTAAAAGCATGAATATTCACACTGCCATTGAAACTTCAGGATTTTCGAAAACTGAGAATTTTAAAAAGATAATTCCTTTTGTAGACTTGTTTTTGTTCGATTATAAGCATACCGTTAGAAAATTGCACGAAGAATTTACCGGAGTTGAATCGGAATTGATTCTTGAAAATCTCGATTATTTGTATCAAAAGAAAGTTGATATTTTGCTTCGGTGTTTAATTATTCCCGATTTGAATGACAACAAAACACATTTCGAAGGTATTTCCAATTTAAGTCATAAATATCCCGATTTGAAAGGAATTGAAATCTTGTCGTACCATAATTTCGGAGCATCAAAATATACAAAAACCGGGAAGAAATACCAATTTGAAAACTCCGAAACGGTAAGCAAACAACAGCGTGAAAAATGGGATAATGAGTTGATGGAAATGGGTTGTTTGAATTTGATAACTGCATGATGAAGCATATTACTACATTAGCTGAATTTCAGAAAAATCCGGAAAACCTGATTGAAGTATTTTCCGAATTTACAGAAATTTATCGTGCCAATTCACACGACAAATACCTGAGGGAAGCACTTTGTTGTAAGGTTCAGTGGCCGGCTGGTTTACAGGATATTCAGGAAAATGATTTGTTTGCCGGTCGCCCATGCACTCCCTTCTTAGGTTTTGTGGCACAAGAGGACAAAGGATCAACCGGTTTTTATTGTTATGAAGATGACTTTAGAAAATTGAAACTTGATAAAACCCTTTCTGAAAATAGTAAATATAAAATTGATGAATTGATTGCATTTTGGAAAGATGAAGCTACCACTGCCAAAGCCAAAAAGCAATTCACTCCTGAAATGACCGCTGCATTACCTAGTGATTTGTATTACGAGGAATCGGGTATAGCATTTACTTTGTGGCGGTTAAGTGGAATTCAGCTGGATTATTATAAATTAGTTCATTTAGGGATTCCGGGTCTCAGAATTGAAATTATTGAGAAACAAAAAGCAGTTTCAATAAACTCCAATGCATGGAATTTATGCAATGCTATGCTTTTGGCACTCGATACAATTGGGAATGTTTGTTTATTTTATGCCGAACAGGCTTCAGAATTAGCTCAAAAAGCAACTGACAATCAGCATAAAACTGATTTGATAGAAATGTCTCGAATTCTATCCAAACTTCCTTCACACAAACCAGAAAGTTTCAGAGAGGGAATTCAATTAATTTCGCTTTATACTGTTTTGGACAGGGTTCGGAATTATGGCCGTTTGGATGATGCATTGGCTGATTTGTACTGCCACGATATTGATAACATGATTATTGACGAAGAAGAAGCTGTTCGGTTGCTCAGTGATTTGTGGAAGCTGATTATTGATCGAAATCATCGGTACGACAGCCGGATAATTATAGGTGGCAGCGGTCGACATGATGAAGAAAAAGCAAATCGGTTGGGTTTGAACATAATTGAAACTACCCGACGGGTGAATGATATTGTACCACAGTTGGCATTGCGCTTTAGTAAAAAGCAAGATCCAAAATTATACCAAAAAGCTCTTGAGGTAATTGGTGAAGGGAATACTTTCCCCATGCTTTATAATGATGACGTAAATATTCCATCTGTTCAGAAATCGTTTAATTTGCCATACGAAGAAGCAATTCATGCCATTCAATTCGGTTGTGGTGAATATGTTTTAAATCACCGAAGTGTAGGTACGCCTAGCGCTGTTATTAATATATTAGCAGCTTTAAATGTAACGCTTCATAAAGGAATTGATCCTTTAACTGGTAAATTGATCGGTATGCCACAAGAACGTTTTGAAAAATACGGGAATTTTGAAACATTTGATCTATTATTAGCTGCATATAAAGAACAAATTGAATATCACGTAGTTCCGCTCGCACAGCATGAAAAACTGGAATACGATATGGCTGGAAAAGAAGCTGCTCACTTGATGACCAGCATGTTGATGGACGATTGTATTGCACGTGGAAAGGGCATTTACGAAGGTGGTATTCGTTACCTGGGAGGAACCCTGGAATTGTATGGAAATACGAATACTTCGGATAGTTTGGTGGCTATAAAACAATTGGTTTACGAACAAAAAAAGTTTACGCTGGAGCAATTGATAAATATGCTTAATGCTGATTTTGTGGGCTTTGAAAAAGAACGAAAAATGTTGTTAAATTGCCCGAAATATGGCAATGATAATGAAATTGCAGATGCAATGTTGATGGAAGTACACAATCATATTTGCCAATTTACCCGAAAACAAAATGAAGCAGTAGGTTTACATTCGTACCTGATTGTCAATATCAATAACGATGCCAATACGGTAATTGGCGAACATACTTCAGCTTCGGCGGATGGACGAAAAGCATTTACGTTTATGAATCCGGGTAATGCGCCAGTGGGTGGAGCTGATGAAAGCGGAACAACGGCTTTTTTGAATTCAATTGCCAAACCTGCCACCGATATTCATGCAGGTGCGGTCCAGAATATGAAATTTTCAAAAGAATTATTCAACGAACACCGCATTCAACTTGAAAACCTTTTAGCTACTTATTGGCAAAAAGGCGGAGCTCAAGCCATGCTTACAGTTCTTGGACGAGATGATTTGGAAGCCGCAATGGCTCATCCCGAATTGTATCAAAACCTGATTGTTCGGGTGGGTGGTTTTAGCGAGCGATTTGTAAATTTACCACGACACACCCAATTGGAAGTGTTGAGCCGGACTTTAAATTAATTCAGAATAGAAAAATGTCAAATTTTAAAAGGAATTACAACCAGAAATTTTCATTGCTATTATCAGTTATTATACTATTTCTAATTTCGTTGATTATAAATCCGTTACAAGCAAAAGAAAATGTTGGTGTTAATCTGACCGATATTATCTATTGGGAGACAAATTATGCTTTTATTGATGTTTTTAAAGGATGTAACCCTTGGGTTGGGTTTAAAAATGTACCACCTGTAGGTACTATTCTCGATGAAAATGGCTGGCCAAAATATTTACCAAAAGATTCAGCATTAACAACAATAATTATGCAATCAGCAGCTGCCGACTACCCGGCAGGGAAATACGTTTGTTTATACGATGGCGAAGGTACAATCGTTTTTGGTGGTGATGCAAAAGCCGGAACATCTACACCAGGCCGCATTGAAGTAAATGTTACTACCCCGTCCACCAAAGGCATAACTGTGAAAATAACTTCCACCGACCCAAAAAGTAATAGCAATTATCTTCGTAATATACGCCTTTTACTTCCGGGAATGGAAAATCGTGAAAAGGAGATTTTTAATCCGGCATTTATTGACCATTACAAAGACTTTTCAACTTTTCGGTTTATGAAATGGAGTTTGGCCGAAGTAACTTATGCTGTTACCTGGCAAAACCGGGTAACTCCTCAGTATTTTTCATACGGAAATAATACAATGAAAGGCGTTCCAACCGAAACAATGATTAAATTATGCAACCTGACCAAAAAAAATATGTGGTTTACCATGCCTCCAATGGCAAATTACGAATATCAACGAAAAACAGCAGAGTTGATAAAAGATAGTTTAGATCCGTCGCTCAAACTTTATATTGAATATGGAAATGAAACATTTAATTCAGCTTATCCATTATCAACTATTTATACCTGGGATGGAATCTTAAAACAAGCGACCAACACTTATCAGATTTTCGATTCTGTTTTTGCGGAACAGAAAACTACCAGATTAATTAAAACACATGGTTTTGCATTCCGCCGTGGTTATGAAGATGGTTTTAAACAATTACTGGATTATAAACCCGATGGTGTTACTCCTTTTGGAAGTATAATTGATGAAGCGGCTGTTGCACCCTACTACGGCTATACTTCGACCACAAAATCAACAAACTCCAATGCTCCCGGAGTAAGTGATATTGTAGTCAGTGAAAAATGGACGGTCGATCAATTGTTCGATTGGGTGCTGAATGGTTATGTAGGATTGAAACAATATACCAATTACGATATTATTCCTCAATACAGTAAAACTATACAACTATATAAAAATGAGGTAGATAAATACAGTAAAAAACTGAATTGCTATGAAATAGGTCATCATTTATATGGCTGGGATATGAAAACATTGGATCCTTATATACAAACCCTTTATCCTAAGGCTTGGCAACATCCTCGTATGTATGATTTATATTCCAAGTTTTTGAAAGATTTCAGAAAAATTAATCCCGAAAGTGTAATGAATATATTCACCTCTGCGTCACGCAGTGCCGGAGGTCTATTTCCTTCTGAAAATGTTTCTAATCCGTTGACCTATACTAAATATAAAGCATGTGTCGATTTTATAAATGGCTCAACAACACCATTAAATTATTATTTAAATGTTGACGGTGGCACAAGTACCGGCTCATATTTGTCAGGCACTAAAGTCAACGTTGTAGCTGGAATTGCTCCTGAAGGGAAAGTATTTGACAGATGGAAAGGCGATACACAATACTTATCAGATTCGTTGAGTGCTTCGGCTGTTTATACTGTTCCTGAAAGCGTCGGATCACTTGTGGCAACTTACAAATTGCCGGCTTCAATAAATGACATTAGCAGTGATCTTTCAATCTATCCTAACCCAGTAAATAACACATTGAATTTAAGAAACAATATTGCTTTAAATGGAAATATTCAACTGGTCAATATGCAAGGTGTTGTTCTAAAACGAATTGAAAATATTCAGGGAAAATCAAACCTTATTATTGATATGCAAGATGTTCCAAAGGGAATTTACATATTGCAATTTTCAACAGAAAATATTATGGGAATTAAACGTATAATAAAACAATAAATCAAACAAATACAATGAACTATCAACCTTCAGAAACCAGATATAACGACATGATATATCGTCGTTGCGGAAAAAGTGGAATCAATTTGCCCATCATTTCATTGGGTCTTTGGCACAACTTTGGCGGTGTGGATACCTTTGAAAAATTTCGCAAAATAATTTGGAATGCATTTGATGCGGGTATTACCCATTTCGATTTGGCAAATAATTACGGACCACCTCCAGGCACTGCTGAAGAGAATTTTGGACGTATTCTTAAAATGGATTTTCAATCGCATCGCGATGAAATGATTATTTCAACCAAAGCCGGTTGGGGTATGTGGCCAGGCCCATATGGTGATTTCGGTTCACGAAAGTATTTGATTGCCAGCTTGGATCAAAGTTTAAAAAGAATGCAACTCGACTATGTGGATATTTTTTATTCGCATCGTCCCGATCCTTTTACACCGTTGGAAGAAACGATGGGTGCCTTGACCACATCTGTAAATTCAGGTAAAGCTTTGTACACAGGAGTTTCGAGCTACGAAGCTGATAGAACCCAACAAGCTGCCGACTTACTGAAATCATATCACACTCCTTGCTTGATTCATCAACCTAAGTACTCGATGTTTGAACGTTGGGTGGAAGATGGCCTGATGGATGTACTTGAAAATAATGGCATTGGCTGTATTGCTTTTTCACCATTGGCACAGGGATTACTTACCAATAAATATCTTAAAGGAATTCCTGAAGATTCAAGAGCCGCAAAATCAACCGGATTTTTACAAGTTAGCGAAGTTACTGCCGAAAGGATTGAGAAGGTGAAAAAACTCAATGAAGTAGCAAAAAACAGAAATCAATCATTGGCTCAAATGGCAATTGCATGGTTGTTGAAAGACGAGCGTGTAACTTCAGTGCTTATTGGAGCAAGTAGTAGGGAACAACTTGCAGATAATCTGGCAACAATGGCTAATTTAAGGTTTGAAACTGATGAATTAAATTTGATTGAAGAAATTCTAAAAGGATAAATCAAAAGGAATATGAAAAAATCATTATTACATGTATTTATCTCAATAATTCTGCTCTTGAATTGCGAATCGACTATGGCATTTGACAAGGATTCATTAGCATTCTTCAAAACAGAGAAGAAAGAAATAAAGCAAGTTTTTACAGCCTTTAAATTGGGCGAAGTGTTACCTGCAGGCTGGCTGAAAGAACAAATAGTACGCGACCTGAAGAATGGTTTGTCATCAGTTCAGGATATTCTGACTCCCGAAGAGATGAATGATGATTTGTTTGTTTCGCGTCAACGTGGAGCTATTCCGGATTCGGTAAAAGGGTCTTGGTTGAAAGACCTTATGTGGTGGCGAGGTGAACAACAGGGCTATTGGTTAGATGGTTTGCTTAGGAATGCCTGGTTGGTACAGGACAAAGCGAATATCGAAAAAGTGAGAAAACGGTTGGATCACATTGTTTCTAATCAACCTCAAAACGGCTATCTGGGTATTTATAAACCCGAAATGCGATTTTCAAATGAAGACGGAAATGGTGAATTGTGGACTCAGGCACGCATGTCTTATGTTTTACTTACCTTTTTTGAATTAAGTAATGAAACCAAATACCTGAACGCAGTTAAGAAATCGGTTGATCAAACCATGCTAAATTTTGCTCCCGATAAAAAAAATCCATTCAATACAGAATTATACGGTGGTGCTTCACACGGATTGATGTATGCCGAAACAGTTGCCTGGCTTTATCGGCTAACAAAAGAAACCAAGTATCGTGATTATGCAGTTTGGCTATATCAGGCCTATTGCGAAAGTAAACCTTATGATAACGACATACATTACACCTTCCTAAAAGATCCAAATTATAATTTTATTGGTCATTCTGCCCATACTTTTGAGCATTTACGGGTATTGTTGGATAGCTGGTACTTACAAGGTTCACCTGAACTGGGGAAATTAGTCGAAAATTATAAATTTAAGTTGGCTAAGGTATTACTTCCAAGTGGTGGTGGATTTGGATACGAGAATATGTGGGGACAAGTGGCTCGTCCGGATTCTACACCGATAGAATATTGCGCTATTACTGAACTGCAATTATCGGCTCAAAATGCATTAATGTACACCGGAAATAGTAGTTGGGGCGACATTGCCGAGAAAGTGTTTTATAATACTGCACAAGGTGCCCGTTTGCCAGACAACAGTGCAGTGACATATTGCAAAACTGATAATTGCAATCGTTTGAACGGTGAATCACTTGGAGCAATGAACAAAGCAAAACACATTGGTTACGGTTTGAAAGACGATCGTTACAAATATTCTCCAACGCATATAGATGTGGCACAATGTTGCGCACCACAATCAACCCGTTGTTATCCGCATTTTGTATCCAATATGTGGATGCGCTCTGAAAATGGAATTGCTGCGATGTTTTTTGGTCCTTCGGAGTTAAAAACAACGGTTAAAAACACTGAAGTGCAACTTAAAGAAATCACTAACTTTCCTTTCGAAGATAAAATTGTATTTGAGGTAAATCCGGAGAAAAACCTTACCTTTGATTTCACCATTAGAATTCCTGAATGGGGTGGAAATTATCAGATTACGTCTTCAGATGCTAAAATAAAGAAGCAGGGAAACTATTGCATTATCAGTAAAAACTGGAAAAAAGGCGACAAAGTCACACTTACATTCAAGCCAAAAATAGTAGCTAAAAAAGACAATAATGGCGAGTATTATTTGCAACGGGGTGAGTTGGTGTATGCGCTGAATATTCCTTCGACTAATAAAATTATCAAAGACTGGAAGTTGAATAATCTTTATGATCAACTTTTTTTTGCCAAAGAGGGATTTGACTTTAAATTACAGTTTGTGGGTATGCCTGAAAATACCTTCGGTTTTAAATTTGAAACCAAAAAAGACGGTTCAAACCTATGGATCGATTCACCAACTCAGTTAACCGGACAACTATTTAATCCGAAAACAAAGCAAACAGTTGATATAAAGCTTGTTCCTTTTGGTTCAACTATTTTAAGACAAGTTACTTTTCCGATAAAAAAATAGAATCGCAACAGTATTTCTAAATATCCATCGAAAATGAATAAAACGATCGCTTTTTTCCCGGTTTTATTATCTACAAGTCTAATTTTAGTTGCCAAAGAGAAAGTAAAATCTGACAGACCCAATATTTTATTTTGTCTGGCTGACGATGCTGCCTATAAATACCTCAGTGTATACGGTTGTAAATGGGTGAATACGCCGGCTTTTGATCAGGTGGCGCGTAAAGGATTGTTATTTAATAATGCTTATACCTGTAATGCTAAAAGTTCACCATCGAGAAGCTGTATAATTACAGGTCGTAATTCTTGGCAATTGAAAGAAGCCGGAAATCATGTACCGTTTTTCCCTACCGAATTTAAATCATTTATCGAAGTATTGAGTGAAAATGGATATTCAGTTGGCTATACAGGAAAAGGCTGGGCACCGGGTGAGCCAGGAAAGATTAATGGAATAACTAGAGAATTAACCGGCAAAAATTATAGTGATATACGATTAGTACCGCCCACCAATTCCATATCTACCTGCGATTATGTAGCAAATTTTTCTAAATTTTTATTTGAAAAAGGTGATAAGCCTTGGTTTTTCTGGTATGGTGGTATGGAACCACATCGTAATTACGAGTATGGTACTGGTGTTCGAGTCGGACATAAAAAGTTGAGTGATATCGATGCTGTTCCCGATTTTTGGCCTGATAATGATTCAGTTCGAAATGATATGCTCGACTATGCTTTTGAAGTGGAATATTTTGATAATCAACTTCAGAAAATGTTGGACTTGTTGGATAAAACAGGAGAACTTGAAAATACAATTGTAGTGGTTACTTCGGATAATGGAATGCCTTTCCCACGGATGAAAGGGCAAAGTTACGAAATGTCGAATCATCTACCATTGGCTATTATGTGGTTGGGTGGTATTAAGAAGAGTGGTCGTGTGATTGATGATATGGTGAGTTTTTCTGATTTTGCTCCTACATTTTTGAAACTGGCAAAAATTAGTACACAAAAGTCAGGGATGCAACCAACAGCTGGCAAATCTTTGACTGATATAATGTATTCGACCAAGGATAATCTGGTAAACAATAAGCGAAATTTTGCACTCGTTGGTCGTGAACGCAATGATGTTGGTCGTCCTAATGATGAAGGTTATCCGGTACGGGGCATAGTAAAAGATGGTTTTTTATTGCTTAAAAACTTCGAAACAGACCGATGGCCATCAGGAAATCCCGAAACAGGTTATTTAGATACTGATGGTAGCCCAACTAAATCGGTTATTTTGAATCAGAAACGACAGGGCAAATACGATTATTACTGGAATATGAGCTTCCAGAAACGCTCTGTACTCGAATTGTACAATATCAAATCCGACCCATCCTGCATTCACAATCTGGCTGGCTTGGGCGAATTTGCAAAAATAACCAGTGATATGGAAAAAATGATGATTGCAGAACTCCTAAAACAGCAGGATCCACGTATAATTGCAGATGGAGTTGTATTTGATAATTATCCTTACGCGGGCTCAGAGCAAAATTTTTATAATCGATATATGAAAGGCGAAAAAATCAAGGCCGGTTGGGTTGAAGATAGTGATTTTGAGAAGTAAAAGTAGTTGATTCTCTTAAAAGTTTTCTTAAATATCCTGCTTTGAAGTTTAATTGTACGAAAAGTATTACTAACTGTCAAAAAAGTATGATTTTTTCTTTCGGTTACAATCTATATTTGTATCGTCAAAATTATCTCTTTTAGAAGTTGATTTTTTTGAGTTAGTATCTTTAAATCTATAAATCCAATCAAAATACAGCATGAAAAAACAGCACTCTCTATTTAAAGTTTTAGGAATCATTTCTATACTTTTAAGCTCAATGGTTTCGACAAATGTTTATGCTCAGCAATTTTCCACGGCAACACAGGCTCAAACCAATATTATTGCAAATCAACCTTATGGTATAGGTACTGTAAATCAGGTATTGTTGACAGTATCGGTAACTCCTGCATCTGGAGTACAAGAAAATGTTACTCAATTAGATTTTAATGTGACTGGATTTGCTGAAATGTCTAAAATTTCTGTTTATCGCACTGGTCCAGGAGCTGCAGGTCCAGATTATAATACACTTTTTGGTTCAACAACTTCACCTGTTGCCACACTTTCAATCACAGGAACATCAAAATTAGTAGGTACTACCGTTCAAAAATTTTGGATAGTCGTTGACTTAAAACCATCTGCTGTAATTGGCAATACAATTGATATAGTTTGTTCAGGAATTACTGTTGAAAGTGGTTTAAAAGTTCCATCAGCTGTAACTGACGACAGAAATGCTTTGATTGCTGCTAATCTATCCGGTTTAAAAAGTGTGAAATCGTCAGGTGGTGATTTTTCATCACTTACTGCTGCATTATCTGCTATTCAGAGTCTGGGTGTTGGTATCGGTGGATTAGAAATTGTGGTTAATGATGATGCCACTTATACTCAAACTGCACTGTCTGCAGCTCTTACACTTAATTCTCAATTTGTGCATCAACCCATAGGTGCAACTAATCCTTTAACCATAAGAAGAAGTAATACAGGTACAAACAAACCAATAATTTCTTGTGCCGGAACAACCAATACAAATGATTGTATTATGGGTTTTCTCAGTACAGATTATGTAACTATTGATGGACTTAGTTTTGTAAATTCAAATGCAGATGGTGAAGTTAACCCTTTAGAATATGGTATTATTTTCAGAAGTGCAAACAACGATGGTTGTGAATACAATGTGGTGAAAAACTGTAACTTAAACTTGAAAAGAGGATTAAATGGTGCTGGTGTTGGTATTAAATTCGAATCGGTTGTTTCAACTGCAACGGGTATAAATACTAATAATCAGATTTTTAATAATTCAATTTCGAACGTAGCAACAGCTATTTACCTGAAAGGTGCTAAAGGTTATGTTTCTGAAACAAATCAGGTTTACAATAATATTATTACCGGATATTTTGGAGAACTTGATTTAGGAGGAATAACTATAGATTATTGTAAAGATACCAAGATTTATGGTAATGTGTTGGATGGAACTGGCTTTGCAATAAATTATGCAGGAACAATGAGAGGAATATATGCACCAAATACCTGTACCGGATATATTGATTGTTATAACAATAACATCAAAAATCTGTCAAATGCAAATGTTGGTGCTACTACACAAATAATAGGAATTTCAGTTGTAGCTCCAATAGTTCATATTTATAACAATATGATTTCAGGCCTTAAAGCCGAATCTTCAACCAGTACCAGCGGAATGAATGCTGCTATTTATCTGACATCTGATGCAATCAGTCCTTATTACTATATTTGGTATAATTCGGTATGTATGAATCAGCTTAGTCCTGCAACAGGGATTAAAACAGCCGCATTGGCTGTGACAGGTACATCAAACATTACCATGAACTTAATGAATAATATTTTTGTAAATAATTCTACCGGTTCCAACAATTATGTAGTGAATAGTACCAAAGCTGTTACAGTGCTTGATGCAACATCTGATTATAATTTATATTATCCAGAAGCTG
>CAIQOG010000414.1 GCA_903873355.1 uncultured Bacteroidales bacterium | reverse complement strand
CGTAAAGTCTGAAGTTATTCGACAAGTTATTTCCACCGTAGAAAGAAGCCACGATTGGATTCCGGGCTAAGTTCTTTTCAGGAATTAGTATGTTGACAGTTGGAGCCATTATTTGATTGTTTGGATAGCGTAATCGGTTTTCATAAAATGGATTGAAACATTCAGCGTTTTCAGAAATTCATCTCTTTCCAGACTGGGTTTTGTGATAAACACAAACAAGTCTTGTTCAGTCAGAAAAGCATGGTCTTTCCATGTTCTGAATGAAGCCAACACAGTCTCATTGGTTGATATCTGTGGAGCTGATAAGGGTGAATTTTGGTGTTGCTTTAAAATCATGTTCAAAAATACTTCTGCAATTTGTCCAACTAAAGGACAAATCATGTTCTTGATTTGAATGAACGAAGTGTTCTGAATGTGATTTGTTGGGTTTTAGAATCCGAATTTGTTGAACCTCGTTTCTCAACAATTTTTTCAATCAATACCTTTTGACCTTGTATTGTTTTTGGAATCTGTAGATCTAATTTATCCAGCACTTCAAAGGGAATATTCATTTCCACGGTAATGGGGATATTTGAATTTTCATTGAATTCAATATACTCATTATAAAGTAGTTTGATATAATCCAAATCGTTTGTTCCACTTCCTTCAAAGATTCTACAACTGGTTTTATATTTCACAACCATGGTTATTACGGTCACATTCGACGACGGTGGTGGTGGAGCTGGAAAAATGTATTTTTGGAATTGGTAGTTGAAAGTTTTCACTAATGAATTATTGATATAAGCGAAATAAATTTGAACTGAGTTATCATTTTTGTCACTTTGCTTTTCGCTATTAATCACAATGCTTGAATTCAAGTGTGTGATTTCCTCAATATAAACCAGTGTTCTTGTCAAAGAAAAATGATAACGATAGTTGGGGAGCATAATAGTAGAAAAATAACTTGAATTATAGTTTTCTGATATTGTATTCAGTTTTACGAATTTAAAGCTCAAATCGATTGTTTCAACCTGACTTTCACTTGTATCTTCAATTGGGGTGGCATTCTCATCAACAATTCGTATTTTCTTGAAATCAGATTCATTCATTTTCGGTTTTGTGCATATGAATTCAGTCAAATCAATGTCCGCATTTGACGTGATTGCCTGTTTGTAGCTTTTGAAAAATACAGTTTTATTCGTGCTGTTGAATACAAATTTGCCACACAAAATTTCTTCGACTTTACTCACAAACTCTTTAATTGTTACGTCCGGCAACAATTGCTTGAAATTTAAAATGCCTGAATAAATAGCATCTGCCACATTATTAAGCATACAAATTTTATCAAACTGACTTATACAGGCTGTAACAGACTGTTTGTCAAAGCCATATCCAAATCGTTCAAAAATAAATTGCAACACATAGCTAAGTTTTAAAAACGGTGTCATTCCATAACCACGTGCAATGTTTACAGTTGCACTATCCACAATTTGCACTTGTTGAAATTCACCTGCAAACCTATTTACCAATTCCAGAGTGAAAACCGGAACCTGGTAATCGTACTGATATTTTTCAAAATCATTAAGAATGAATGCTTCAGTGATATCCACTGAAGTAATCGTTCCTGTACTATCCTTTTTGTTTACACGCCATGTAAAACTCTGTGTAGTACCGACAGCTGCTATTCCAAATTTACTGTCAACACTTGGCGTATTATATTCTGCTTTCAACAGGTCAATCAAGTAAGCTTTTCTAATTTCTAAACTAACAGTATCAAAATTAGGGTGTTTTATTATAGGCCAAACAAGCCAAATAAGTCGGGTATTTCCAACAACACTATAGAAATCACCACTTTCAAAATAAAGCGTGCAGCTGATTCCCTCTTCTTCGTTGGCGGTGTGAATTCCCATGTTGCACCAGCGCACAAAAAGGCCGTCACTCACCAAAACCGTTAGGTCGGTCAACGGTTTTAATAGTGAGTCGATACGGTTACTATACCCAATAAGTTTCAGATTGTGGGGTGAACCGGGAAGTGTGATTGGGGCTGTTTGTTCTCCTATATCACATAATAGGACATTGTAACGTGTCAATTCCATTTCCAACTCAGTTGGTAAATCGAAATGCACACCGGTTTCAGTTTGTATAATCATTTTAATGATCCTTTCTTTAATGATTTATCTCTCAAAGCGACTTTCTTTTCAAATTCTGACAGCAGCAAAAATGCATCAACTCCATTATCTTTCAGGTAAGTGAGCAATTCCACAGTCTTATTCATTACAGTTGTGTTGGCTGCAATTAAAGAGTTATATTCGTTGTCCTCTTTTGACGTTTGGGAATTCACGTTTTCGTTTTTCAATGCCTGGTAGTTTCCAGCAGCTCGCTGCGAAACTCGGTTCTGTTTGATAATGTCAAGCACATACGGTGCATTCATGCGTAGATTTCGCAAAGTTGGATTATCAATAATCACTTCATCGCCTTGTTCAGCCACAAGGGTGGGAGAAGTGATTAATCCGGTCCTTGCCACACCTTGATACGGAACGTTTCGATAGACACGTCCATCTTCTTCACCCATTACGTCCCAACGACCTTTGGCAGCCTGATTTACCACACGTGCTCCCGTTGCACCACCAGTGGAGCCACCGGAAGAAGCAGAAGTGTCCAATGTCGTGTTTTGAATTGTTTCGGCTTGTTTAATAATTGAAAATACCTGTGCACCAACTGTTACTACCGATAATGCCGTAAGAATTCCGGCAAGAATCGGATTTGCTGCATGAACTGCCCATATATTAGCAACCGCTAATGCTCCGGCAGTAATCGCTTGTGCTACCTGAATGGCTGCATTTGCACCGGCTTGTTTCTTTTTCAGGTCCAGTTCTTTTTGAGCAAATTCCTGTTCAACGGCTTGTCGTTTCTCTGCATTATCTCCTGCAAGGCTCAACTGCTTTTGCTTTTCAGCCTCCAGACTGTCTGTTTCCGATTGGTGATAAGCCGAAACAGCATCAGCAACAGCGTTTTCCACTTCCAAAGCAGCTTGAGCATACTTGGCAACTGTGCGGGCTTTTAGCGCAAGGATTGCTTCAGCTGATTGTTTTTCTGTGGCTTCAGCCGTCTTTAGTTTCCGCTTGAGTAATTTGAGTTCTCTGTCATATTGCTTTTTTATGGTACTTTCAACATCAAGTCCCAATTCTTCGCGTGCCTTTCTTCGCCTTTCCTGGTAATCTTTGTCATTCTGCAAAAGTTTATCATTCAGTTTATTGGTGGCTTCTGCTAGTTTCTCACCGGCTTTAATGACAAAGTCATTGGCGGTTTCGACCGCTTTTTTCTTTGTATCACCATTTTTGAATTCGGCAATACTTACCAGTGATAAGTATTCTTTGGCATCGGCAAGCCGACGGCTTGAAGTTGCTTCTTCTAAAGCCAATAATTCAGCATCCAATTTCTGTTGTGCAACTTCATTTTGGCGTGAGAATTCTTCAAAATCAACTATGCCATTATCATAATCCTGTTGAATGATTTGCCGTTTTTCCTCAAAACCTTTGAGCAGTTTTTCTTTCTCTAATTTCTCATATTCGGTAGTAGCAATTTGCTTTGATTTGTAACTGTCTTCCAACGATTTGAGCAAATGGTCATCAGCATCTGTCTGTTTTTTGAGAATTGCATCTTGAATCTGATTTTCAAAATCTGTATATTCTTTGCCGCCAACCTGATAAAGATCTCTTTTCTTTTTCAGGTATTTTATCTGTAAATCAAGCAATTCTGAATTGTAAATCTCTTCAGTCTTTTTTCCTTCAATCTTGGCTTGTTTCAGAATGATTTCTTCCTTGTGTAATTCCGTTTCGAGGGCTTCCAATTTCTTTTTCAGAATGTCTTTTGGGTCTTCCGGATTGTTTACATCGGTTTCAATAGGATTTACTTTATTGGAATCGTCTTTCGCCTTTTT
>CAIQOG010000413.1 GCA_903873355.1 uncultured Bacteroidales bacterium | reverse complement strand
TTCGATGGCTTCAAATGCATACGTGATATTGTCAACAATCTCCGACAACAGACTTACTTCTTCATCGTTAAAGAAATAGGCAACCGAGGAATACAACGAAAATGAACCAAAAACTAATCCAAATTGCTTAATCGGAAGAATTATGGACGATCGATAATTACGTTTTAAGGACTCATCTTTCCTCAACAGCATTCTTGGGTCATTTTCTATGTCATTACAAATAAACGTTCTCCCCTCTCTTAACATTTTATTTGCACGATCATACCATTCAGAATCAACGTTGGTTGAAATTTTATCAATTGCAGAAAAATATCCATCTTCAAATCCTTTAATTATAAAAGGTTTTATCTTCGTTGATTCATCGTCAATAAGTCCTATCCAGGCCATTTGGAATTTTCCGTAGTCAACAGCAATGCGACATACACTTTCCAATAATTTATTTTTATTTTTCTCTTTTATAATTGTCAGATTTATTTGACTAAGAACCATTCTCAGACGGTTTTCCTTGATTAGATTTTCTTCAGCTTTTTTTCGGTCTGAAATATCAATTACAGTGGCCGAAATAAAGGTTGGTATGTGGTTTTCATCAAATATTACCTTAGAGCTCATTAATGCAGGGAATGTCGACCCATCTTTTCGGGTATGATAAAGTTCTTCTGATGCAAATCCGCCATTGGATTTCATAAGTGATATTATCTCTTCTAGTCTGCTTGATTGTTCTTTGTTATGAACTGCTGTTGAGTTCTTACCCAATAAATCATCCATCTCCCAACCAAGCATGGCAGCATACATATCGTTTACATAAAGAAATGTTCCTTCCATGTTTGAAATTACGACACCATAGTTTGCCTGATCGGCAATGGTTCTGAATTTTAGCAGTTCTTTCTCAGCTTTAACCTGATTGGTAATATCGGAGGTAATACCCCGAAATCCTGTCACTTCTCCCTTTTCATTTAGCAATCGAATACCATTGGTGTTTATTATCCTTTCAGTTCCATCGGCATTAATTATAGTAGAAATATAATTTTGCAGAGAATTACGACCATTTAATAATTCAGATGCAAATTCTTTAAAATATTCTCTCTTTGCAACGGGCAATAAATCATAAAAAGTCATCTTCCCTATCATTTCATCGGGAGTATACCCGTAAATGTCTTTCGAGACGAGACTAATATAGGTGTATACATCTTTATTATCAACTTCCCAAACCACTTCTTTACTTTGAGCCACTACCTGACTGAATCGTTCTTCACTAATTTCAAGCCTTTTAGTAGCCTGATACCGTTCGGTTGCATCAATAACAAAAACCGAAACACCTGTAATTTCACCCGAACTGTTTTTTACCGGACTATAAAAATCTTCGTAATAAGTTCTGTATAAGGCATTATCTCCATATTCCTCAATCAGAATAAAATTTTCTCCGTTGAATACTCTGTCAAAATTTTGTTTAGCTTTTTCCCTGTCGTCGGGATTAGAAATTATTTCAAGCATGTTCATACCAACGTTAATATCAACGCCCCAGATTAATTTCATGGTATGTTCATGATATTTTGTAAAAGCGGTATAACAGTAATTTGTATCAAGCGAGAAAACAATGATATTAACCGGACTTTCGAAAATAGAATTAAGTAATTGTAAATCTTTTCGGTATTTTTCTTCACTCTTCTTCAGTTCATCTTCGGCTTTTTTACGCTCAGTAATATCCAGACAATGACCAATATAACCAATAAATTCTTCATTACTGTTATATCGTGGTTTACCATCATCCAAAATCCAGCAATATTCTCCATCAAACCTACGCAGACGATATATCATGCTGAATTCTTCACGCTTATCAAAAGCAGTACTATAAATTTCAAAACAACGACTTAAATCCTCCGGATGGACTCCTTCTGCCCAACCATCGCCAACTTCCTGCTCTAATGTTCTACCCGTAAAATCAAGCCACACTTTATTAAAATAATCGCATTTTTTATCAGGTGTTGCTGTCCATATTAACGCCTGACCGGAGTCAGCCAAAATACTATATTGTAATTCTTTTTCCTTCAATTCATTTTCAACCAGTTTTCGTTGCGTAACATCCCGCACTATGTAAACTGCCTTTATTGGTTTACCTTCTTCATCTCTGATAAATTCACCATTTACTTCTACATCAAAAATGCTATTATCAGCCCGTATGGCCTTGTATTCACTTGTTCCAATAGGATTTCCCTGCAACATTCTTTCAGTTCCAACTTTTGCTTTCTCTATATCTTCAGGAGCAATAAATTCAATAAGATTTTTTCCAATTATCTGATTTACATTTTCATACCCGAACATACTTAAGGCTTTCGGTGAAACATAAATGACTGTACCATCTAAATCAGCAATTGTTATATCATCGGGCGATGCATCAAGAATAGATTGATATAAAGCTTTGCTTTCCTGTAATAATTTCTCGTTTTGTTGACGCTCGGAGATATCGCGTATTGTACCTGTTATCTTTATGGGTTTACCTGAATTATCAAACAATAAGACAGATGAAATAGAGACCGGAGCTAATGAACCATCTTTATATTTGAACAACAATTCATAATCAGTCACACTTCCCTGTTTGGTTAGTTGTTCGTAAAAATTTTGTCGGGCTTCAGGTTCTGCATACATCCCTACTAACGATTGACCAATTAACTCATCACGTGTATAATGACCGTTAGAAACTTTTTCTATCGATGGACTAATTTCAAGTATAATACCTTCAATAGATGCCTCGTAATATACATCTTGTATCGTTTCAAATACACTACGGTATTTTTCTTCACTAATTCTTAGTTTTTCCTCTGCTCGTTTTCTTTTGGTAATATCGTTAATACTCGAAAAAACATAATCCTTGTTATTAATTTGCAGCAATGATGATGACATAGCACCAATTATTATCTCACCATCTTTTCTGCGAAAACGAATCTCCTCCTCCGAAAATCTTCCGGACTCTTTCAGTGTTTTTATTATTCTATTTCTGTCATTTATATCTACCCACAAGCCCAAACCGACTGATGAGTCTGCAAGGGCTTCTTCCTTCGTATAACCGCAAATTTGAGTAAAAGCATCATTGACTTCTACCAATTTCCCATCTTCAATTCGTGTTATAGTAATTGCATAAGGGGCAGTTAGAAATGCTTTGGCAAATTTTTCTTCGTTTTGGGTAAGGGCATATTCCACTTGTCTACGTTCTGAAATATCATGAACAATAGAATACAAATAAGTTGAATTATCAAAATTTATGGGACCTGCAAATACTTCTACATCCCGTTCTTCTCCGGATGCCAGGCGATGTTTGAAAAAGAACTGTCTACGTTTATCAGTTATTGCTTTCTGCATCTCAACTCTCAGTTCATCAGGCGATAGGGTATTTATTTCAACAATATTCTTTTTTTGAATTTCTGCTCTCGTCCAACCATAAAAAACACATGCAGCCGGATTTGCATCGCGGATTTTACCGGTTTCGGGGTTAATCAGAAGCATTACTGAATGATTATCTTCAAAGAAACGTTCATATCTCAATTCTTCCTGACGAAAATTTTCCTTTTCTTGTAATGCAAGGGCAAGATTCGAATTGAGTTTAATGTTTTCCTCTTTCAGAAATAATAATTCCTTTAAAAGCTCTTCTTTATTTTTATCCTGGTAATTCATGTGTTGGTAATGGTAGAAGTATTTTGTATTTATATTCAATATCTGCAAATATACGTAAATTGAATTTTAAGATTGCAACTGTTTCTGATTAAAATACTGTATTCTTCTTGTAGCGTAACTTTAATTAGCTAATGGTGGCCATATTTTAGGTTAATTTTTTGTTTTGTCAAATTTTTTCTTATTCTTTAGTAATAAATACAACTTAGTGTCTTTAATCTGATTATATTTTACAAATTACTAAATAACATATTGAAGTATTG
>CAIQOG010000412.1 GCA_903873355.1 uncultured Bacteroidales bacterium | reverse complement strand
CTATGTGATAATAAACATATCAATAATAATTACCATTTACTTAACAATAAACACTGACAAAAACCAACCGAATGAGCCGGGCTGTGCTTAACTATTTATTAAACATTTCTTTAATTCCTCCGATAGAGCTTAAAACTCCGGTAGCTTCATAAGGCAGGTATATCACTTTGTTATCCTTACCACTAACCATATCTTTGAGTGTGTCAATGTAACGAATAGCAACCAGATAATTTATCGGATCAGCTTTTGTTGATGCAACTGATTTTGTAATTTTTTCAATTGCTTCAGCTTCACCTTCGGCAGTTCTTATTTTAGCCTGTGCTTCTCCTTCGGCCCTTAAAATGCGGGATTGCTTTTCACCTTCAGCTCTATTGATTTCAGATATTCTCAATCCTTCGGATATTAATACCTGAGATGCTTTTGTTCCTTCGGCTTCGAGAATTGATGCTCGTTTTGAACGCTCTGCCTGCATTTGTTTTTCCATAGCCTCTCTTATGTGTTGAGGAGGATTAATGTCCTGCAATTCAACCCGGTTGACTTTTACACCCCATTTGTGTGTAGCTTCATCAAGCACAGCTCTCAATTTACTGTTTATCGTATCTCTCGAAGTTAATGTTGCGTCCAAATCCATCTCGCCAATAACGTTTCTCAGGGTAGTTTGAGTAAGTTTTTCAATAGCATCGGGAAGATTTGAAATTTCATACACCGCTCGTACCGCGTCAATAACCTGAAAATACAGAATTGCATTAATCTCTGTTACAACATTATCTTTGGTAATAACATTCTGTTTCGGGAAATCATACACACTTTCGCGTAAATCAATTTTACTTGTACTTACTTTGACAATGTAATTCCTGTTGTTCGTATCTTCTTTCACATAACGCCACATTATTTCTCTTGGTCTGTCAATAACCGGCCAAATAATGTTGATACCTGCTCCCAGTGTTCTACTGTATTTTCCAAGCCGTTCAATTACCATGGTTTCCGATTGTTGAACAATCTTAAAACCCATTACTGCAAAGACAATTACAAAGATTGCAATTAGTCCTAAAATGATTGTGATACCCATAATTTTAATTTTTAATGATTTGTTTAACAATTAATACGGTACTGTTTACTTTTATAACTTCAATTTGCTCACCTTCATTTATTATTTCTGTATTTTCGGCTTCAGCTCTCCAGTTCTCTCCCTCAACTATAACACGTCCCTGGTCTAAAGAGTTGTCAATGGTATTGATTACTCTTCCGGTTTTCCCTACAAGTGCATCTGCATTTGTTTTTACTTTGTCGCTGTTTTTATGGAAGTATTTAATCATAAAAGGTCTGACTCCAAAAAAGCTGATAAGTGTTCCCACTGAAAAAGCAACTAATTGTATTTTAATATCAAATCCAAAACCGGCTACAACACCGGAAGCCAAACAACCAATTTCAAGACTTATTGCAACGAATGTTGGTGCAAAAATCTCAATTATAAAAAGCAGAATGGAAATTATGATCCAGATATGCCAGATTTCGAGGTTCATAGTGTTATTGTTTATTTGTAAATTTATGAATTGTAAATCCTAATAGTCCGCCCAGAATTATTGTCATTACTGCAATTGGTATCAACGCGAAAGGCTCTTTCCAACCAATCAGAATGGCTGAAGGCAAAAGTACTAAAAATGCAATCAAAACACCTTTGACAATCGAATTAATATTGAATTCGAGTGCCGAAATAAATAAACCAACAATTATCCACATGCATAATGCCGAAATATTGGCATCCCAGGTTAGATGTTGGATTATCATCGGTATAATGTCAATTATTCCGGCCAAAAATCCAAAACTAATTCCAATTATTAATTTTCTTTTCATTTGAGTTTATCTGGAATAGATTATTATATGGCTATAAATCAATGTAATTCGGCCTCTCGGTTCGGCGTAGTCTCCAGACTACGTCGTGCTAAAATAAAAGCTCCTGCTTTTTGTATTATAATTCAAAATACACAAGGCAGAGCCTTGTTTCCAACCTGACGTAGTCTGGAGACTACGCCAAACATTGTATGCTACTCCGAACGGGGTAGTTATTTTTTTGATATTGTGATAGTTTCTATTTTCGCTTTGACTCCAGATTTAAGTTGGACGAAATAAATACTTTGTCTCAAATATTTCAAGTCGAGTTTTAAATTTGCAGAAAATGTCTGTCTAAGCACTTTTTCTCCTAATGAGTTATAGATTTCTATAAAATTACTTTGTTTGTCAGCCGTATTTTCAATAGTCAAATAGTCAGTCACAAGAGTTGGGTAAACATTATATTCACTTGTTTTATTTAATTCAGGGATTCCATCAAAAACATAATCCAATTTAACCTTCACAAGATATTGCTTGTTGTTGTCAATTGTAAAAAGGAGATTCTCTGAATTATACGGACTTACTACTTTTGGTGTATTACAAAGACTGTCACATAATATAACTACAGTCCAACCACTGT
>CAIQOG010000411.1 GCA_903873355.1 uncultured Bacteroidales bacterium | reverse complement strand
GTTTACTTTATAAATATTCAATGCTTAATTTATTATATTAGTACCTAATAATCAATTAATTTGAATTAGTTGATGTTATTAATCCTAATCCTAAGAAAAAAATAAAAAAAAAGTAACAAAATGCATTGTAGTAAAATATTTTTATTAATTTTGCAACGAGTTCTGTTTTGAAAAACTTATAAATGAATATAAGAAAAAAATATATCACAACAATATAATAAAAACTATTATGAAAACCAACTCTGAAATCAAAAAAAATTGTTTTTACGTTTCTCCAATGATTGAACGCATCAAACTTGATAATCAAATATCATTACAACTTATTTCAGATGCACCGGAAGGACCTGGAGAAAGCTATTTAAAAGCTCCTGAATACTTCAATAATGATCCATTTAAAACAAATCTTGGATAGGCAGCTTTCCTAATAATTTTAATATATAATTAGTAAGCCGATGGATAACTATGTCTGTCGGCTATTTTTGTGTGAAAAATTTCAATTTCAAGGTAGAAAGAAAGCATGATTATTTTGCATGAAAAATTTGTTTTTGACGTTGAGTATTATATTAAAAAAAAGTAAGTTGCTATATTGTAGATAGTTGTGTTTTTGCAAACGTTTGCGTTAATTTTATTGCAGATATATATTTATCATGACTAATTTATTTAAATTCAATCCATACTTTTGTGCGTTATAAAAATTATTAATTATTAATCACGCTTAAATTTAGAGAGTATGAAGAAAATTATTTTACTATTAGCATTTGTTGCATTTATTGTGCAAAGTACTTTTGCTTGGGGTTGGGCAGTTAGAGATGTAACAAATCAACCGAGTGAAAATCCTACCTATTACCTAGGGGATCAAGTTAATTTGTATTGGTATGTAAATTCAACTGGATATGGTGCTACTTATAAAAAGGCTGGAATTGGAACAACAAATTCTTCAGCTGGTATGAATTGGCAGAATATTGTATGGAATAATGATGCAGGTGATGGTTTTGGAAATAATGAAGGAATAAAAAGTGCTACGTATACAGTTAATTCTGTAGGTACTTGGTATTATTCACTTTGGTTAGGTTGGGGTGCATCTATTGGTGATAATGGCGCATATAATAATGGAAGTAACGTGTGGACACAAGGTAATACTTCTTTTCAAAGTAGCTCTTTTACTGTAAATGCATTAGGAAATCCAACATCATGTACCGCATCTATAACAGGAACTACAGCATCTTTAGGTTGGACACGTTTTGTAGGAAATGCAGTTAATTATAATGTAATGATTGTTCGTTATGCGAAAAATGCTCCTCCAACTGCTCCTACAAATGGATCTGCATATGCATTAAATGCTTCAATAGGTTCTGGAACTGTTGTGTATGCAACTGGCTCTGGTACAAGTACAACTAATACTGTCACAGCAGCAACTGACTATGATTATTATTATTATTCAGAAAACTGGAGTTATTATAGTTCAGGTGTTAAAGTTACAGCTGTAGCCCCAGCCGTACCTGCTATTTCAAGCATATCCTCATCTTTACCCGCTTTTTCTACAACGCAAACCTACAAAGGTGCTACAGTAAGAGTGACTGGAACAAATTTAAGTTCTGTAAATACTATAAAATTAGGTGGATCTAATGGTACATCGATAACAACTTCTTCGCCAACCACAATTAGTGCTACAGATATATTCTTTGTAGTACCTGATGGTACATCTGCAGGAACTGTCTATGTTTCTGATGGTACTAATTCAGCAACTAGTAGTGGCTCTTTAGCTAATTTAGGTTACATTTCTACTACAACAGGAAACTGGAGTTCTAGTTCTGTATGGTTGGGTGGTTCAGTTCCTTCGGCTACTGATAAAGTTTCTATCGCACATGGTACTGCAGTTACTTTAGATGGAGATAAAACAGTGGCAAGCTTAACAATAAATTCAACAACCGGTTTGTTTAATAATGGTAATGCAGGTGCTTATACATTGACAATTGCTAACAATGGAACATTAACTAACAATGGGACATTCCAAGGCAGTTTAGGAACAGTAAATTTTGCAGGTACAGGAACCGTTAATGGTTCAAATGCAATAACATTTAAACATCTCACTTTAAATTCCGGCACGTTAACGCTTACGACTGTTCCAACTATTGATGGAACATTTACAATAAATAACGGAAATATTTCTGCGGCACCAAAATACACTTCAAATTCAACTCTTTATTATAATGTTGGTTACAATCGTTATTTGGAATGGAGTGCAACAGGTGCTGGTACATTAGGAACAACTGCCGGTTATCCAAATAATGTTACTGTAAATAATGGTACATTAACCGTTGTAAATGGAGATGCAGGTACTGCGCGTGCTATGGCTGGAAATCTTGTAGTCAATACGGGTGCTACTTTTACAACAGGTGCATTAAATGCAATTGTAACTATTGGTGGTAATTTAACTACAAACGGAACAGGTACTGTAAATATGAGTAGTACAAATGCAAATGTAAATGTTGTTGGAAATGTTTCAAATGCAGGGACAATAACTCTGTCAACAGCAACAGGAAGATTGAAGTGTAATGATTTTACCAACACAGGAACAGTAACACTTTCGTCAAATATAGGTGGTGATTTAGAATTAACAGGTAGTCTGGTTGATAATGCTACTTTTAATGCTAATTCAAGAGCAGTATTTTTCACAGGTACCGGAACTCAGGATGTTAGCGGAAACGGAACATTTAATATTGATTATATTGTGAGCAATAAATCAACTGGTTCAATTAGAATGTTGTGTGATTTATTATGTGAGGGACCAAATACAGGTCATGCATTAACTTTGTCTAATTCTACTGATATATTAGACTTAAACGGTCATGTACTTACACTTGGGAAAGCCGGAATAGTTTCTGATATTAGTGGCTCAGGGTCAATTAAAGGAAGTTCTACATCAAGCATTTCAATTCTTGGTAACGGTGCTGTAGGAACTTTGAATTTAACAAGTGGTTCACAGACTTTAAACAACCTTACAATTGATCGTCAATCTACAGGTACAATTACGCTGGGATCTCCTTTGACATTGTCAGGGCAATTAACCCTTACAAATGGAGCATTAAACAATTCAACCAATGGTATAACACTTGGTAATGGAGCTACAATCGTTCGCTCTGCAGGCACAATATCAGCTATTCCAACTTTTGGTAGTTCGGTAAATCTGACTTATAATGGATCATCTACTAAAAGTAACGAATTTCCTGCAACTGATATTATTAATACCTTAATAGTAAATAATACTGCCGGAATTACGCTCGCTGACAACCGCAATATTCCAAACTTAACAATTGGCACGGGATCTTCGTTAACTGTGAATGTAGGCAAACAACTCACAGTAAGTACATCTATGAGTAATGGTGGTACATTAAACTTATTGTCTGATGCAACAGGAACTGCAACAATTATAACCCCGGGAACTATTTCAGGTTCTGGAACAGCTTCTGTACAACAATATCTGACAACAGGTCGTAACTGGTATATTTCAAGCCCTGTTTCAGAAGCAACAAGTAATGTGTTCTCGGCAAGTTCTGGTAATCCGCTTTATTGGTATGATGAAGCACATGGAACATCTGCTCCCTGGGCGACAATTACTAATACGTCAACATCACTTAATGTTATGCAGGGTTATGTGGCCAATATTGCTTCAAGCAGAGTTGTAACTTTTAGCGGTGCTTTGAATAATGGTGATAAATCAATCACAGTTTACCGTACAGCAGGTCAAACTAAAGAAGGCTTTAATTTGGTAGGTAATCCATATCCAAGCTATTTAGACTGGAGTAATGTAACAAAAACCAATTTAATGACTACTTTGTGGTATCGTACCAAGTCAGCCGCCAATGCATATGTATTTGATACATACAATGCAAGCGGAAGTATAGGTACCTCTAATGGTGCAACAACAGTTACCAACCTGATTCCTCCAATGCAGGCATTCTGGGTACGTGTTAATCCAGGTCAAACTTCTGGAACACTTGCTGTAACCAATGCTCAACGCGCACATACTGATATCAGTTCAAATACTTTCAAAGCTAAAGCAAGTATTTCAACTCAATCCGTATTACGGTTAGAAGTATCGAACGGTGTAAACAGCGATCAGGCATTGGTTAACTTTAATTCAAATGCTTCGAATGGTTTAGATACCTATGATTCACCAAAAATGACAAACACTTCAGCGTCAATACCTGAAATTTATACGTTGGCAGAAGGTGAGCAGGTAGCAATTAATGGTGTTAATGACTTGTCGGAACTTGCATTAGGTTTCACAACAGGCGAAGCAGGAAACTTTACTATCAAAGCATCTCAGTTTGCAAACTTTGCAAGTGGCACTCAGATTATTCTTCGTGATAATTTGTTGAACTTCGAACAGGATTTGACTCTTGCAGATTATAACTTCTATTCTGATGTAACAGCAAATAATGAAACCCGCTTTAC
>CAIQOG010000410.1 GCA_903873355.1 uncultured Bacteroidales bacterium | reverse complement strand
TTAAAAGCTTTAAATGCTTTGAATGTCAGGTTTGGAGCAAGTCATGCTGAGTTTAAAATTACTGACGGAGGAAACGTTTTTGCCATTGAAGTAGGAGCGAGGATGGGTGGTGATTTTATCGGTTCTGATTTGGTGCAACTTTCTACAGGTTTTGATTTTGTAGAAGCTGTTGTCAATGTGGCTTTAGGAAATTTTGAAGAACCACAAATTCATTCAAAGAAATGCTCCGGTGTTTACTTCCTTTGTAAAGAAACCGAACATTTATTGCCTGTAATTGAGCAACCTGAAAATTATAAAGAAATTATACAAGTAAAGATAACCGATTCTGAATTGCACAATATACAATGTAGTGCCGATCGCAGCGGATACCTGATATATCAATCCGAAAAACGTTTCAGATTATGAAAATACCTCATATATCGATAGTTACAACTCTTTATCGCTCAGAGCGATTTTTGGATAAATTTGTGGCTCAATGTGAAGCGGCAATGACCGAAATTAGTTGCAATAACTATGAAATTGTTTTCGTGAACGATGGATCGCCTGATAATTCGCTGGCAAAAGTACTTCAACTAAAAGAAACGAATAAAAACATTGTGGCTGTGGATTTGTCGCGGAATTTTGGTCATCATTATGCCATTATGGCCGGACTGAATTGCGCTTCCGGCGAATCTGTTTTTCTGATAGACTGTGATCTGGAAGTGCCACCAACTCATATTCCAACCTTTTATAATAAATTCAATGAAGAACAATGTGATGTAGTTTATGGAGTTCAGGAAACCCGTAAAGGTTCGTTTGTTGAAAGGGCTGTTGGTGGTTTGTTTTACAGTTTTTTCAATAGTCTGACTGATACCCGAATACCCGAAAACCTGCTCACAGAGCGTTTGATGAGCCGTAGGTATGTAAATGAGTTGATTAAACTGGGTGATAAGAATATTTTCATGGCCGGAATGATGCAATGGGTTGGTTTCAAGCAAATTCCAATAACGATAAAAAAAGGACAGCGCGAAGGGAAAAGCACTTATACACTGGGAAAACGTATTGCATTGAGTATGCAGGCCATTACTTCATTTTCTTCTTATCCATTGGTAGTGTTGTTTAAATTTGGCTTTCTTATCTCAGCAATCAGTATCATAACCGGACTTTATTTCCTTATATATAAGCTTGTTAATCCGGAAGTTGTACTCTCCGGTTTTACATTTCTGATTGTTGCGTTGTTATTCTCGGTTGGAGTGATAGTCAGCTCGTTGGGTGTTTTGGGAATTTATATTGATAAATTATTTAATCAGACCAAGAACAGACCGACATTTATTGTGAAGGAAATTTATAAATAGTTGATAGTTCGCAGTTTATAGTTTATAGTGAAAAATGCAGACAAGGAATAAAAAAGTAGTGATTTTTGGAGTGAGTGATTTTGCAAGTCAGGTAAGTTTTTACCTGAAGCAGGATTCTGATTTTGAAATTGTAGCATATACCGTTGATGCAGAATATAATAAAACAAAAACTTTTTTGAATTTGCCGGTTGTTGATTTTGAGAAAGTACATGAAATTTATCCGCCTGCAGATTACGCAATGTTTGTGGCTATTGGTTATCACAAACTGAATACCACTCGGGAAAATAAGTTTAAAGAAGCTAAAGCAAAAGGTTATCAATTAATTAGTTATGTTTGCTCCCGAAATTCAGTTTGGAATGACTTTGAAACTGGTGAGAACTGTTTCATTATGGAAGGTAATATTTTTATGCAAAATGTAAAAATTGGAGACAATGTGATTTTTGCAATCGGAAACAAAATTGGTCATGACTCGGTTATTGAAGATAATTGTTTTATTACTTCCAACGTAATGATGGGTGGCTTTTGTACTATTAAAAAGAATTCATTTATCGGATTAAGTACCACTATCAAAGATAAAACCACGATTGGTGAATATAATATTTTGGGTGCCGGTTCTATTATTCTTAAGGATACAAAAGACAGAAGTTCATTTCTTACTAAATCAACGCCTTTGACTCCAGACCCAAATAATCTGATTCAGGATTTTATTTGAAAATAATTAAAATACAATAAATTACAAAAGATATGGACTCGATAGAATTTATCAAAAACTTTGCCGCACAATTCGACGATACTGATGCATCGGAATTTACTATGGAAACCCGTTTCCGGGAGCTCGACGAATGGTCATCGCTCAATGCACTGGCAATTATGAATATGATTGGGAAAAAATATTCAGTACTTTTAAAGGCGGATGAAATGAAACAAACCAAAACGGTTCAGGAATTATTCGATTTGGTGCAATCTAAGATTCAGTAGAAAGTCAGTCTTGCCAATAAATTAATATTTTAAGTTTATGTCGCCATTTTCATTGCTAAATAAAACTATTCTTGTTACGGGTGCTACGGCTGGTATCGGCCGTGCAATTGCAGTGGAATGTTCGAGGGTAGGAGCGAAGCTGATAATTACCGGCCGAAATGAAGAACGGCTCAAAGAAACGCTTGAAATGCTTACCGGCGAAGGTCACTTATTTATAATTGCTGATTTGATAGTGTCTTCTGATCTCGATAAATTAGTTGAATTAGTTCCGAAACTTGATGGATTAGTAAATAATGCCGGTATCGCAAAGCCCCTTGTTTTGCAGTTTACCGAAAAAGACGACGTAGATGAAGTATTAGGAATCAATGCATTGGCACCAATTAATCTAACAAGACTGATAATTCAGCAAAAAAAACTCAATAAAGGGGCTTCTCTTGTATTTATTTCTTCCATTAATGGTAATAATTGTGCCTATATTGGTAGCTCGGTTTATGCTGCATCAAAAGGTGCGGTAACTGCATTTATGAAAGCAGTTGCACTTGAGTTAGCACCACGTGGAATTCGTGCAAATGCCATTCATCCGGGAATGATTGAAACCGATTTATTACAATCAGGAACTATTGGTAATGAGGAACTTGAAACCGACCGTCAGAAATATCCACTGAAAAGATATGGAAAACCTGAAGAAGTGGCATATGCGGCGGTTTATCTTCTTTCGGATGCTACGCAATGGATGACCGGAAGCAGTTTGTTGATTGATGGTGGATATACACTTCAATAAAATGATTAACGTTAAGTGGTTAGTGGTTACGTAAAACTCTAAACATTTATCGCTAAACTCTAAACACAAATCACTTATTTCCATGAAAGCATATATAAAAGCAATATCCTATTTTTTACCTGAAAAAATAGTTACTAACGATAATCTGGTAGAAGAGTTTCCGGAATGGACTGTAGATAAAATAGCCGGAAAAGTAGGTGTTACCGAGCGTCATATTGCCGCTGAAAATGAAACTGCTTCTGATATGGCTACAAAGGCAGCTGAAAAGCTTTTTGCAGAACACAATATTGAAAGAAGCGCCATAGATTTTGTGCTTTTTTGCACGCAAAGTCCCGATTATTTCCTTCCAACTTCAGCTTGTATTATTCAAAACCGGCTTAATTTATCAACTTCCTGTGGTGCTCTGGATTTTAATCTTGGATGTTCGGGGTACGTGTATGGTCTTTCTTTGGCTAAAGGTTTGATTGCAGCCGGAATAGCTAAAAATGTGTTGTTGCTCACTGCCGAAACTTATTCTAAACATATTCATCCCAAGGACAAAGGAAACCGTACAATTTTTGGTGATGCTGCAGCTGCCACGCTTATTTCGACTAATGGTTTTACTTCAATTGAAAACTTCTGTCTTGGAACTGATGGTCGTGGCGCTGAAAATCTAATTGTGAAAAAAGGTGGAATGCGACAAAAAGATGCTCTGAATGACGAAAATATTGATGAATCCGGCAACCTTGCTTCATCGGATTACCTTTTTATGAATGGTGCTGAGATTTTTAATTTTACCTCAGAAGCCGTACCTGTTTTAGTAGCACAAACCTTAGAAGAAAACAATCTGACCAAAGAGGAAATTCAGTTATATGTTTTCCATCAGGCCAATAAATACATGATGAATTACTTGCGGAAGTTGATTGAAATTGAACCTGAACGTTTTTATTTCTGTCTGGAAAAAGTGGGAAATACTGTTTCTTCCACCATTCCAATTGCATTATATGAAGCTCAAAAAGAAGATAAACTTCATGGAAATATATTGTTAGCCGGGTTTGGAGTTGGATATTCCTGGGGTGCAACAGTTCTGAAAATGGTTAATGTTTAATGATAAGTGGTTAATGCTCAAAACTCAACAATCAATCTTTAATGTCAACCTTTTATTTGGTTTTGTATTGATTGTTTCGCCGTGGTTGGTGCTATTACTTGGATCATTTTTTACCGGACATTCTGTTACAAATTTAGTTCCGGTTTGGTCAGATGAATTAGAATACTGGCATGAAGTTTTATCGCTGAGCCAAAAAGGACTTAATCACGGTTATTATACTTATAACGAGGTAATTCCTGCCTTTTCGACTTTTGGACCACATGGATTTGGAGTTGTTTCGGTTTATGCGCTTTTTGCAAAAGTTTTTGGTTGGAAAGTATATTCTATTGTGGTTGCCAATGCATTTTTCATGTCATTGGCTTTTCTTTTTCTTATTCTGATACTCAAACCGACAGTAAAACAAATTACATTCATTATTCTTCTTACAATTACGTTTGTCCCTTTTTTATTGTTTTCTACTACCTCAATGTCCGAAGGACTAAATTACGCGCTGATAGCTATTTATTTTGCGCTTATTTATCGTTTTATTCAACGGGGTGAAAAGAAGTTGTTGCTTGCTTTAATTGCAGTTTGTACTGTGTTTTCGTTAATCCGGATTATTTATATTATTCTGTTTTTGCCTATTTTATTTATTAGAAACAGGGAGTTTAAGTTTGATATAAAACTTCTGCTATTTATTTCTATATGGCTTATTTTCAGTGTAGTATTATTTGTAATTAACGGTCTGTTTGTTTCTCCTTTTCCCGATTCTTTTTTGCACGAATTGTTCAC
>CAIQOG010000409.1 GCA_903873355.1 uncultured Bacteroidales bacterium | reverse complement strand
CTTGTTTTATTAAACGGGTGGCATTGTAATTTATTCAACTGAGTGAATATTCACTGAATCATCAGATCAAAGTTCCGGAAATGAAATTTAAGATTTGTATTTTTACTGAGTAAACCAAAAAACTAAACCAATCTATGAAAAACCAATTCCTGTCAATCCTGACATTTTGCTTATTGACAACATCCGTATTGTTTGCTCAATCCGGTGGGAAAGTTTCCGATAACCTTTCAATGACCAGTAAAATATTAAAGATGGATCGCAAATATGCCATTTATCTGCCCACCGGTTATGAATCTTCGGATCGAAGTTATCCGGTTCTTTATCTTTTACACGGCTCAGGCGACGACCAAACAGGCTGGGTTCAGTTTGGAGAAGTAAAAAACATTGCCGATAAAGCCATTCAGGAAGGAAAGTGTACTGCCATGATTATCGTAATGCCTGATGGAAATACCGGGCAACGTGGCTATTTCAACAGCCCCAAAGGGGACTGGAATTACGAAGATTTCTTCTTTCAGGAGTTTATGCCATTTATCGAAAAAACTTATCATATCCGTGCCGATAAAAAATACCGCGCGATTTCAGGCTTGTCGATGGGCGGCGGGGGAACATTCATGTATGCTTTGCATCATCCGGAACTTTTCTCTTCGGCTTGTCCGCTGAGCGCTTCAACAGGTCCAATCTCGATGGTAGAAGCTGCAACCCGATGGGAAAAACAATATCCGGGAATTTCGAAAGATGAACTCACCAAATATTTTGTTCGGCACAGTGCTCTTGAATTGGTAAATGCCATGCCAGACGATCAGAAAAAAGCGGTGCGCTGGTACATCGATTGTGGTGACGATGATTTTCTGTTCGAAGGTAACTGTTTGGTCCATATCGCCATGCGTAAAAAGGAAATTCCTCACGAATTCCGCATCCGCGACGGCGCACACAACTGGACTTACTGGCGAGAAGCTTTACCGAATGTATTGGAATTTGTCTCTCAATCGTTTCACCAATTTTAATAATCTTGTCATCCTGCAATTAGGAAAATCAAAAGAAAATTTGAGCGTATTCATTCTATTGGATGGAATTGAATGAATTCTATTCAGGCCTGGCAAAACCAATTTGTTTGCTGAATAATCAGCAACAGGGAGAACTTCGCGGTACCTCGGGATATTGAAGCGAGATATTCACGTTTTGGGAAATTCGCGTCACGAATGATGTGATAAATGGATCAACAAGTTAGTCGGTTAGGTGCAAAATCCGAACATCAGAAGCTAACTTTTGAACTTCCTTCCTAATAACTTATCAGCACAATTCAAGAATATTCGTATGTTAATTTTATCTGACGTTTACCTCTCCAAATGATCAAATCAACTTATTTCAGGATACTTTTGCTGACCTTAATTTTAGGATCATTATTCTTCCCAATTTATATGGCGATCGGGAAGTGGAATGAATCATATTCATTTAAAAGTATTAACTAAAATATTTAATCGGGATGGAAAATTCAAAAAATCAGGAAGCTTTAGACTACCACAAAAAGGGCAGGCCTGGAAAGATTCAGGTGGTGCCCACT
>CAIQOG010000408.1 GCA_903873355.1 uncultured Bacteroidales bacterium | reverse complement strand
TTCAAAGATATGTTTTCACAATACAGTTGTAACTTCAAGCCCCTAAAGGGGATGTAAAACAACAAAAGACTCCTACAAGTTTCGCAACCCACTCTTTAAGCCCCTTTAGGGGTTTGGGGCGGTAGCTTTAAAATATGCTTGTTTATGGTTTAATTCCCCCAAAAGTACAAAAATTTTAGTGTTTATCAAGCGTCTGACTGTTTATTTATTGCTTACAAAGGTCTTTTCGGGGAAATTAACCAGAAAAACCGTTTCGGTAGCACGTGTCAGTGCTGTATAAAGCCATCGGTAAAAGTCGCTGTTCAGCTGTTCGTCGGTTATCTGACCCGAATCCACAAATACTTTTTTCCACTGGCCACCCTGCGCTTTGTGGCAGGTTACAGCGTAAGCAAATTTTACCTGAAGTGCATTGTAATACTCGTTTTCAAGTATCTTTTTATATAACTCCTTCTTGGTTGTGATTTCAGGATAATCTTCGGCCACAGCCTGAAACAGTTTATTGGTCATTTCATTCATGGCTGTTGGCGATTCCGATTGCAGGGCATCGAGCCAGATACGCGCATCAATTTCCCAGTCGTAATCAAGCGACCGGAGTGTCAAATCAACAAACCGGAAACCATACATCTCGTGATGCTTTCTCACGCGCATAACCTGCAGAATATCACCATTCGCAATGAAGTCAATTTCCTTGTAAGGCTTGTTCCAAAAGTAATTATTGCGTGTTACCATCAGTAAATCGCCGTTAGTCAGCTCATCTTCCTTCATCATCACCCGTGAGCGAATGCCGTTGTTATACATATTGGCACGCTTGTTCGACCGTGTAACCACGATAGTATCCTCTACACCAACACCTTCGTACGACCGCTGTATCTCGTCAATCAGCTCCATACCACCCAGCTTTTTTATATCCGAAAAACCTTCGAGTTCAAACTTCGGAAAGTCGGATGTTTTCTCTTCGAGTAACTGTTGCCTCAGCAACGTGGCATTGTGTAGTATTCCACTTTCCAGTGCCTGACGAACCACATGCGTCAGGGTGTATTCATGTACTTTCAGACCGTAGCCCATCAGTTTATCCCGCTCGAGTGCCGGACTGTGAGGCTGCATCACGGGTGGCAACTGAGCTGTATCGCCCAACAGCAGCAGACTGCAACCCTGACCACTGTACACAAATTCCACCAAATCGTCCAACAACCGCCCCGAACCAAAAGTACTTTCTGTTCCTGTATTCGAAATCATCGAAGCCTCGTCCACAATAAACAGTGTGTGGGTATTCAGATTATCGGCCAGTTGAAACCGAAACTCCGACATGGATTTCTGACGGTAAATCTTTTTGTGAATGGTAAAGGCCGGAAAGCCCGAATAACCTGCTATCACTTTGGCTGCGCGGCCGGTAGGAGCAAGGAGGATGGTTTTTTGCTTTAGTTCATTCAATGCCCGCACCAGCGCACTCACCACCGATGTTTTTCCCGTACCGGCATACCCGCGCAACAAAAAGCATTTCTCATTGTCGGTCGACATCAGAAACGTGCCAAGTGCCTCTATCAGTTGGGTTTGCTGTTCGGTAGGTTCAAACGGAAGTTGTGCCTGAATTCGCGTAGCAATGAAATTTTGTAACATAGTTGCAAAGATAGCAAAAGCAGTTTAAAGTTTGTAATAGTTCATAAAGTTGGAAAGTTTATAAAGTTGGTAAAGTTGGAATGTATGAGGGGGTGGGGTAATATTTTGCACTCAAAAAATTCTAAATTACATTGGTAATTGTAATTAATTGTAAAAATATTACAACAGTATTGTATTATACCTTATATTTGCAGTGTAATTACAAAACAAACGAACAAACCGGTACTAAACCGGTGGAATTTACTGATTACGTAATTAATTTAATTGAATGAAATTCAACTACTTATAATTCATAACAATGTTTGCTTCGGTACGAAGTATGCGTTGTTTTGTTGTTTTAAGCAGGTTCACATAGGGGCAAAAAAAAGCCCCGTAAACAGGTACGAGGCTTTTCTTAATTGAATGTGTCCTTGTTTAGACGGCAGTTGCGATAGTTTGGGAAGACGACGCAACTGTCTTTGTTTTTGCTGCTTTCTTGCTATTCAACGTGGTACGGGTT
>CAIQOG010000407.1 GCA_903873355.1 uncultured Bacteroidales bacterium | reverse complement strand
CCGTGTTTGTTTTTTCTTTTTCTTTGCGAAGGTTGGAATGTCCTTTTCATTGCTTATAGTGTTTTTTGCGTTATTATTCTACGTTTGCGAATTGGGACTGCAAAAATAGATGTTTTTTTCGAAACTGCAAAGTGTTGATAACTTTTTCTTTCGAATATTTTAAATTTATTTTTTGAATCCTAAAAAAACTACAGAATCAATTAATCGTCTTCAAATCAACAAAATCAAACGAAGCTGCAGTTTTTGAAACTGAGAGTATTACAAATCCAGCCTTCGGAAAACCATCCAGGAGCGCATCCATAGTGATATAGGTTGTGTTTCCGAATTGGTTGGTTGAGCGATCATGATCGTGACCTGAAAATACCATATCTACCTGATTTTGAGCAAATAAATCCATCAAAACGTATAGTTCATCCACCAACGGATTTGTTGAGCCTGTATGTCGGTTACGGAAGAAATTTACATGAGAATATACAAAACAATGACGGTATTTGCTGCGCTCATTTTCAAGTACATGCTGGAGCCAGGCAAGTTGTTTTCCACCCAAGGTGCCACTTCCCGAGTCGAGTACAATGTTTAAATCTTTTGCTGTGGGTGTCTGAACCGTGAAATAATAGGTCGAAGAACCGAAATACGGATAAAACGTTTTCCAGCCATCGAAGTACAAATCGTGATTTCCAACAGCCAAAAAATAAGGTATTTGACTGTAATTTGGCAAGTGATTAATGAGCGTATCATAACCTTGTTTGTGACCGGACACAATATCACCCACTATCACCAAAGCTGCAGCACTGTTTTTCTTTGATTCGGAAACAAATTTATCGAAATTCACCGTTCCACCAATATGACTGTCTCCTGCTATAAATAACTGATAGTTCTCAGAATTCACGGAAATTGTTTTGAAAGGATTTGTCTGATTCCACTGGTCGGACTGCACAAAGCGTGAATCAATCAAGTCGTCAGGAAAGAAAAAACCACTGGTATCAAGTATATTACCACATCCCGAGAGGAAAAATACCAATAAAATAAATGATAATTTTATTTTATTTTCCATATCACACCTCCTCTTAAAAATACACCGAAAGTATTTACACGCGCATTCAACAAACCGGCTTGCTGATATCCCAAATTGCCATAAAGACTGAGTTTTTCATTCATCTTATAAGTAAATTTGGTCTGAATCATCGGATTAGTTTCCTGCTCGATGAAGTAATTATCGTAATTGGTAACCATCGCTTCCATTTCCCATTTAGGCGAAAGTGGTTGATAATAACTCAACCGATACATGACGTTGATTGGTTCCCAGATTGACGTTGAAACGGCATCGGTAAAATTGTACTTCACTATTGCAGCCTGAGTGAAATAATAAACCCGTGAATTTAATCCCAGATTCAAGCCAAAACGCCCGATTCGATAACCCGCCAATAAACCAAATGCGGTTTCGCGTAAATCGACCGAGAACGGCTTCCAAAGGTAAAATACACTCATGGTAAGTGGTTTGTTAAACAATTGAAAATCATTCTGAACCTGAAGTTTCAGGGCAGAAAAATAAAGTTCGTTGGTCACGGGAAAAGTAAACAAACTTCCGGCAGAAGCCGTAAATGTTCCCAATCGGGCTGAAAACTCACCGGAAACATTGCCTTTTATTCCTTCCGAAACGTTGCTGTTGAGCGCTCCGGCATATCCCTCAAAGCTTACCTGAGCAATGGTTCTGACTGGAATTCCTGTAAAAAGAATTATCAATAAAACCACCAAAGACCTACTAAGAACAAGATTATAATTATTCCTCATATTTTATCTTTCATGTCAATACTTACCTGAATTTCCTTATTGCCCCGCATTAGCAAAAGTTCGAGCGGACGATTAGATGGTGTTTCAAAAATTTTCCTTATTTCGTTGATTGTCATTTTATAAGCACTATTTCCGTTCACTTCAATTATTTGGTCTGAAGGTTTAACTCCGGCTCTGGCAGCAGGTGAATTTTCCCAAACAGAAAGTACTTCGGTAACAGGAAAAAATTCTGACAATTGGATAATTTCAATTCCGGCTACATTATAGGTGTAATAGGTATTGAATGTCGAGTTTGGTTTGAAATATAACTTTTTATTGTTGTAATCAAAAAATAGGTTAAACCTGCTCAACATATGACTTCCAATAGTTCCATCACGTTTTGAATTAGCCATTATCAGTGCTATTGATGCAGAATCGGGAAACGATACAATCGGTTTTTTAAGTGTGAAACTTCCAATATGAATTTCAGGAATACGACCATATTTTCCGGTAATAATTCCACTCAACCCCTCGCCTATCGTTCCCGGAATCCATTTTTTTGGCAATTTTACATTCGTTGAATCCGAAGCATGAAACCATGCATTCAGCTCTGCACCTGTGTCAATCAGCATTTTAACCTGCCTTCGTGTACTATCGGAATTTAAAACAGATAAGTTTATAAAAAGTTTTTGAGCTTGAATGGTAAAAGGCAGCACTTCATACCCTTTGGGAGTATCGAAAGGTGTTGGTTCGTAAAAACGGACACGCCTGTTTGTGTAATCAATTTCGACAGTATAATCCTGCAAAAAATCTGCTCCAAGCAAGCCGTTTATTTTTGTCCCTGTGTGTTTTGAAAGGTTGAATATATTATCCTGAAGCACGTATACAGTTTTGTACTGCATATTCAACCGACCGACTTTCAGCACATTATAATTGCTGATATAGGCATCGAGATGATTTCCACCACCAAGTCCCATCAAATCTTTAACATCGGAATAATTCAATGTGATATGGTCGCCTGTTTGTAGTTCGGTGATAATGGTATTTCTAACGCCAGTATCGAGGATCAGATTAAGCGGTGAGGAGTCATTAATACGCACGGTTATAACCACATAACTTCCTACCATTTCGAACGGAACTGATTCCACGCGACGGGGTTTGATTGTGGCTGATAATCCCAAACAATATATCAGTGTCAAAAAGAAAAGAACTAATCTTTTCATGAAGTTGGCGGTATTAAGTTTTAATCATTCCATGTTTGTTAAACCAGTCGAGAGTTTCTTTTATCGCTTTATCGATGGTCGTTGGATTGAATCCAAGCTCTTTTTTTGCTTTGGCATTTGTATAGTATTCGCGTATCATCAACTGGCGTAGATTCATGCTGCAAATTTCGGTTTTTATGCCGAACTTTCGAATCAGGTCTCCGGCTTTTCCAAGCACTTCGAGAAAAAAATCGGGAATTCTGATTATAAGCTGATTATAATTTCCGATTCGTTTTTGTAAGACATAAAATTCAGCGAACGACAGATTCTTGCCCGAAACCAAATACCGCTCCCCGCTCCTACCTTTGGTCAGTGCATTACAAACAACCTCAGCCACATCGGCGACCGGAACAAAGTTTTTTCCGCCTCCGGGAATAAATAGAATCCTTTTCTTATAAGCTCTTAGAATAAGTTTTCCAGAACTTGGTTTTGGATCATACGCACCTATAATAAATGTTGGATTGATGATAACAATGTGCTTATCTGTCTGTTCAGCGGCTTCAACGAATATTCGTTCAGCTTCAACTTTGCTTCGCGCATAAAATGATTTTGAAAAAGGAAAACATATGGGAAAAGTTTCGTCTGCAAAATGATCATGGTCACCTATTCCAATCGTATTGGCAGTACTTACAAAAACAATGTTTTGTATGTTCTGTTCTTTTGCAATGCGCACAACCAAACCGGCACCGAAAGTATTTATTTTCTGATAATCTTCAAAATAAAGATGGTTGTGGGAAGTGATGGCAGCAGTGTGAATTATAGCATCACAACCCTCAGAAGCAGCTTTCAGGCTTTCGTAATCGGTAAAATTTCCAATATGAACCTCCACTCTATTCAGATCAAAAAAAATATTGTGCTGACTCCGAACAATGATACTTACCTGATGGTTTCGCTTCAATAACTCGAATACAATATGATGACCCAACAACCCGTTCGCACCTGTAACCAATACTCTCATTTCTCAATGTTTAATTAGGATAACATGCAAAAGTAACAAATCTTTATTTAAATTCTGTATCCAAAATTACGAATGAATTTAATAATCTGTATATTTGCAACCAGATAAATACTGAAACAATGGAAACAAAAGTAGTATTGATAACCGGAGCAAGTACCGGAATTGGTCTTTCGGCTGCCCAACAGCTTATGAATAAGGGCGTTAAGGTTTATGCAGCATCACGTCGTGGTGGTGTTTCAGAAAAAGCGCCAAACGGAAACGGAGAAATTATTCATGTGAAAATGGATGTGAACAACGAAGAAAATATAGCTTCTGTTATTTCTCAGATTCTGAATGAAAACGGCCACCTCGATGCTGTGGTAAGTAATGCCGGAAACGGGATTGCTGGCTCAATTGAAGATACTTCTTCAGAAGAAGTAATGTATCAATTCGAAACCAACTTTTTCGGAGCGGTAAAAGTCATTCAGGCGTGTATTCCTGTTTTCAGGAAGCAGGGTTATGGCAAAATAATTGCAACTTCATCGGTTGCGGCCATTGTTCCAATTCCTTTTCAGGCATTTTATTCTGCCGGAAAATCGGCTTTACTGGTATTTATGCAAGCATTGGCTCTTGAATTGAAACCATTCGGAATTCAGTGTTGCTCATTACTTCCGGGCGATACCAAAACCGGATTTACCTCGGCACGAAAATATACCGTTGCTTCTCAATCACCTGATTCTGTTTACACTGCCAAGATGAAAAAATCCGTAGGAAAAATGGAAAAAGACGAGCAAAATGGAGTGGAAGCAAGCAGTGTTGCCCGAAAAATTGTCAGTCAGATTTTGAAAAAGAAAATGAAAGTGTCGGTTGTACCGGGTATGGATTATAAACTTATTTGCTTTTTGTTCAACCGCTTTCCTGCCAATGTTCGGCTGTGGGTAGTCGGGTTGATATATGGATAATAAACCGTTAAATCACATGAAAAAAAATCACATGAAATGTTTGGTCACAGGTGCCAGTGGGTTTTTAGGAACAAATCTGGTTCACGAACTGGTTAAAGCCGGTTGGGATGTAAAAGTTATTGTCCGTGAAAAAGCTAATATTAAATATATCAGTACACTGGCAATCGAAATAATTAAAGGCGATATAACCAATCAGACGGTTTTGGATGCCGCTTGTGAAGGTTGCGATTACGTGTTTCACGTGGCGGGCGACACCTCATTTTGGAAAAAGAATTTTGAAAAACAACGTGTAATCAACACTGATGTTCCTTCGATGATAGCCGAAGCTTGTTTAAAAAACAAGGTTAAACGCTTGATTCATACTAGCACGGTGGATATTTTCGGTTGCAATCCAAATGGAGTTGCCGACGAAACCAGGACGGATTATAATTTTGCCAACACCGGCTATAATTATTCCGATACTAAGCGTGAAGGCGAAAAACGCGTGCTGGAATACAATAAAAAAGGCCTCGAAGTAGTTGTGGTTTATCCCGGAAGCATGATTGGTCCTTATGACTTTACTTTGCAATACGGACGGTTGTTTTTCGAACTGCGCGACGGTAAAGTTCCGGGCTGCCCTGCCGGTGGTGCCAGTTTCTGCCACGTAACCGAAGT
>CAIQOG010000406.1 GCA_903873355.1 uncultured Bacteroidales bacterium | reverse complement strand
TGCTCTGAAACGTGCGGTGGAAGTGGCATCAGGGAGATAACCCCTAACCCCTAAAGGGGAACTAAATTACCACCAGTTATTTTAAAATTAAATTCAGAAATTATATGAGTAATCAGATAAATATACAAAACGAAACTAACTCCAGTTCCCCTTTAGGGGCTAGGGGTTGTCGTATATTAGTTTTCGATAATTACGACTCGTTTACCTACAACTTGGTACACGCAGTAAAAAAGTTGGGATACACCGACGTGGAAGTGCATCGCAACGACCAGATAGCATTGGAAGATATAGCACGATTTGATAAAATCATCCTTTCGCCGGGACCTGGTGTTCCTTCGGAATCGGGTATTTTGCTTGATGTAATTCGCACGTATGCACCAACAAAACCGATTTTGGGCGTTTGTCTGGGCGAACAAGCGATTGCTGAAGCCTTTGGAGGAACATTAATAAATCTGACCGATGTTCATCACGGCGTTAGCTCTATGGTGGATGTGTTGGAAGAAGATGTGCTGTTCAACGGATTACCAAAACAACTGGAAGTGGGACGTTACCACTCATGGGCAGCTGAAAAATCGACTTTGCCCGAATGTTTGACAATCACTGCTGTTGACGAAGAAGGTATGATTATGGCATTGGCACACAAAACTTACGATGTGCGTGGCGTTCAGTTCCATCCCGAATCGGTTTTGACACCTGATGGGGAGCAAATGCTGAAAAATTGGTTGGAAGCTTAGCTAACCGGTTAATTCGTTAATTGGTATAATAGCACAAAAAAGTATTACAAGGTTCTCAGTGAAGTGCTTGCCACTTGCTGCTTACCTCTTAGCTCTGAAATTTATGAAACAAATACTAAATCAACTTTTCAATCACCAATCGCTAACGCGTGAAGAAGCTGCCGAAGTGATGACCAACATTGCTGCCGGCAAATACAACGACGCACAGATTGCTGCATTTATTTCAGTATATCTGATGCGCAGTATCGAACTCGACGAGGTGATTGGCTTTCGCAATGCGTTGTTAGACTTGGCTATCCCAATGGATTTATCGGAATTTGATGCGCTTGATATTGTAGGCACAGGTGGTGACGGAAAAAATACATTCAATATCTCCACATGTAGCTGTTTTGCAGTAGCGGGTGCCGGTTATAAAGTGGCTAAACACGGTAACTATGGCGCAACTTCGGTAAGCGGTTCTTCCAATGTGTTGGAATATTTCGGTGCAAAATTCACCACCAACATTGATGTTATTAAACACTCGTTGGAAGATTCCGGTTTTGCGTATTTACACGCACCACTTTGCAACCCGGCCATGAAAAACGTAGCTCCGGTTCGTAAAGGAATTGGTGTTCGTACGTTTTTTAATGTACTTGGACCACTTATTAGTCCGGTGAAACCGCAATACCAGTGCCTGGGCGTGTATAACCTTAAAATGATGCGTCTATATAATTACATCTACCAAAATCTGGGCGTTCAATACAGCATTGTTCATTCATTGGATGGTTATGATGAAGTTTCATTGACTGATATATGCAAGGTAATGAACAACAATGGCGAATTTATTTATACTCCTGAACAATTAGGCTTCAAAACGCTTAAACAAGAAGAACTTTGGGGTGGAAATACAGTAGACGAAGCTGCTCAGATTTTTATGAACGTGCTGGATAATAAAGCCACCGATGCTCAGAAAAATGCGGTGATAATCAACTCCGCTTTTGCCATTCAAACTCGCAGCTCGTACAAACCATTGGAACAATGCAAAGCCGAGGCTGCTGAATCGCTTGAAAGCGGTCATGCAAAAAAGGCGTTTGAGAAATTTGTGGAGATTTATAAATAAGACCCCTAGCCCCTAAAGGGGAACTAAATTACCACCGATTATTATTTTGATATGACAGATAAAATTATAGGAGACGAAGCTAACTCTAATTCCCCTTTAGGGGTTAGGGGTAATATATTAGATAAAATAATAGAAAGTAAAAAAGTTGAAGTTGCTTCCCGCAAGCTTTCAACTCCGATTTCAGCTTTAGAAAAAGCTCCGGCTTTCTCGCGTAAATGCCTGTCGTTGAAGCAAAGTTTGCTGAACTCAGAGTCGGGAATCATTTCGGAGTTTAAACGCAAATCGCCTTCGTTGGGTTGGATTCACGAAGATGCCGACGTGGTGGATGTGACTTCGGGTTATAGTGCTGCGGGTGCTTCGGGTATTTCTATTCTGACGGATTTGGAATATTTCGGAGGTACGCCAATGGATTTGATGGCTGCCAGACAATTTATTACTTGTCCGGTATTGCGTAAAGACTTTGTGATTGACGAATATCAGCTTTACGAAGCAAAGGCAATGGGTGCAGATGTGGTATTGCTCATTGCAGCTGCATTGACGGTAGAGCAAACTCTGGAACTGGCCCGCAAAGCGCATGAACTGGGTTTGGAAGTATTGCTTGAAGTACACAACGCCGAAGAACTTGGTCATGCCAACGATTATGTGGATATGCTGGGTGTAAACAACCGCAACCTGAAAACTTTCGAGCAAAGCATTCAGACTTCGTTCGATTTGGCTGCACTAATACCCGATAAGTTTGTAAAAGTAAGCGAAAGCGGCATTTCCAAAACCGAAACCGTAAAAGAACTCCGCAAAGTAGGCTACAAAGGTTTTCTCATGGGTGAGAATTTTATGAAAGAAGAAAATCCGGCGGAAGCGTTGGTGAGATTTATAGAGGATTTGAAATAATTGCAAATTATCAATGTTATATGATTAGTTTCAATAATTATACTGTGCATAAATTTGATGATAGTTTTATCCTTGATAATAAGTTGATAAAGCATGGTGTCGATGACTCTGGTTGGAGAATCTTTTATCATAATGAAATTTCAAATTGGATTGTTTGTTATCCTTATTGTGAATTTCATGGAGGCGGTCAACCATATATAATAAAAATTAACAGTACGGATTTCGAGAAATGGATTTATGATAATCTTGATTTTGAGATTAAAATACGACAACTTATTGAAAACGATTAGTTAATTTATTACAATCAAAAAATAAGGAGTAAATCAAATGAAAATAAAAATCTGCGGGATGAGAATCCCCAAAAACATAAGAGCAGTTGCGGCGTTACAGCCCGATTTTATGGGTTTTATTTTTTACACCAAATCGCCTCGCTTTGCAGAACCCTTGGACATTACTGTATTGAACGCATTACCCAAAAGCATCAAAAAGATAGGTGTATTTGTAAACGAAGATTTGGAAAACGTGCTGACAATTGCCACTAAATACAACCTGGACGGAGTTCAATTGCACGGAAGCGAGTTGGAAAGCATGTGCAAAGAGCTTCACAAGTCGGGCTTTATTGTGATTAAGGCATTTCCCATTGCAGAAGCCTACAACTTTAAGGTAACGAAGAAATATGAAGGCACCTGCGACTATTTCCTTTTCGACACCAAAACCGATGCGTATGGCGGCTCAGGTGTTAAGTTCAACTGGGGAATGCTGAAAGAATATGTAGGCGAAACGCCTTTTCTGCTGAGTGGTGGTATTGCTGCCGACGATGCCGAAGCTATATTGAAAATTGAACATCCAAAGTTTGCCGGCATTGACCTGAACAGTAAGTTTGAAGGAAAGCCGGGAGAGAAGAATGTGGAGTTACTAAGAATTTTTTTGAAAGAAATATGGAAATAAAAAACATGAACAGAATCAATAGTTTATTTGAACAAAAAAAGGTAAACATCCTGTCGGTATATTTTACCGCCGGATTTCCAAAACTGGAAGATACAGTACCTACGCTTCAGTGCCTACAAGCTAACGGAGTGGATTTAGTTGAGATTGGCGTACCATTTTCTGATCCGATGGCCGATGGAGTCGTTATCCAGAACAGCAGTCACCAGGCTCTGCAAAACGGCATGAGCATTCGCAAACTGTTCGAGCAACTCACATCGATACGTGCCGAAATTCATATTCCATTAATTATGATGGGTTATCTGAACCCGGTTATGCAATTTGGTTTCGAGGCGTTTTGTAAAGAATGCCACCGCGTTGGCGTAGATGGAATGATTATTCCCGACCTGCCTATGGCTGATTTTCTGGCAGAATACAAAGAAATTGCCGCGCGTTACGGACTGGAATTTATTTTCCTGATTACGCCTGAAACATCGGAAGCGCGCATTCGTGAAATCGACAGCCACACCAACGGATTTATCTACATGGTTTCGTCGGCTGCAACGACCGGCACTCAAAGCTCATTCGACAACAAGGTAGAGTACTTCATCCGTATCAACGCCATGAACCTCAAAAACCCACGCTTGATTGGCTTTGGCATTTCCAATAAATCGACCCGTGACATGGTGAATCGCTATTCGTCGGGCGCCATTATTGGCAGTGCTTTTATCAAAACCCTTCAGAAAACAAACGATGTGGAAAAAGGTGTAAAGCTACTGTTTCAGAAATTGGAGGAATAGTTCTTTCGTTGTACGGACAGGACTCGAACCCGATATGTTTAATGCATAATACCGAAATTTCTCGAAAAAATATTTCAAAGCTATTGCAGAAACCAAAATTTGCCGTATCTTTGCACCGCATTTGAAAATAATGCAACAAGTTTTTAACCTGGTTCGGTAGTTCAGTTGGTTAGAATGCCGCCCTGTCACGGCGGAGGTCGCGGGTTCGAGTCCCGTCCGTACCGCAATATGAAACGCTATTAATCTGATAAATAGATTAATAGCGTTTTTGTTTTTATGATTTGCACGACATTTGGGGGCTCAATCGGGGCTCAATCGGAAAATTTGTGTTTTTGATTAAAAATTGATAATTTTGTTTTATGGAAACAGAAACAAAATTTTACCATTGTTATCTTAAATTGTTAAAGGAGAATAAATGTAACTTCTTCCTCCAAGTGAAAGAATCAGAAATTATAAAAAGGTGTTTAATATGAACTTAAAAGTCTCAGGTTGCATAAGCACTGAGAATACCCGGACTCGTCGATGATTTTGTGTTTTTTTGATGTCGACTCTTCTATTTCAAAACCGCTGCAAAAACTCACTCAAATTTGTATCTCGCCCAATATCAAATTTCTTGCGAAGTCGGTAGCGGTTTGTTTCTACACCTCTAATTGAAGTGTTAAGTAGTGGTGCAATGTCTTTCGATGATAAATCCATTTTCAAATACGCACATAGTTTCTTGTCACTGGTACTCAAATCAGGGTACATTTCGCCTAATCGTTTCAGGTAGTTTTCGTAAACAAGGTCGAAGTTTTCTTCGAATTTTTTCCAGTTATTATCGTTTTCAATGTTTTGTCGGATATTTCTTTCCAGTTTGCTCAGACGGGATAAAATTCCGTTGGAATCGGAGTTGTTTTTAATTTCATGGCTTGCTTTGGTGATAGTGTCCATGATTTCAAACAGAATTTCGTTTTTACGAATCAGATTCATAGTGGAACTTGCCAGTTCCTGTGATTTATGTCTCAATTCATATTGTAACTGTTGATTTTTCAATTCTTTGATTTCCCGTTTCTTTTCAGAAGTTTCTGCTTCAAAATGCTGCTTTTGTTCATTCAATTCAATTTCTTTTCGTTTTTCCATCTCCAAAGCTCCTAATTGGGAACGATGATTTATGAACATTATAATTCCTACTATTCCAGTAATTCCAAGAATAATGTATATAAAAATAGCAACCTGACTTTCGTACCATGCTGGCAAAATATCGAATGAATAAATGCAAACAGCTTCCTTAGATTCCAGAATATCTCTTGCCCGAATCTTAAATGTGTAATGTCCTTTTGGTAGTTGTGTATACTCTTTTGCATTGTTGGAAGTGAATTCCGACCAGTTTTCGTCAAAATTTTCGAGCATATAACTATATTGCACTAATCCTTCATTTCGATACTCAGGCGCAATAAATTCAAATCGTAATGAATTCTGACTGTGTAAAAACTTATTGCTGTTTTTTGCGCCTTTATACAAATCCTTCACAATTGTTTTCGAAGACGAATTGTTGGTTACAATGATATTGTCCACAAAAACTTTAAAAGTGGTTTTGGTAGAGCCGCCTCGACGAGAATCAATCCAACTGAAACCATCTTCGGTACTCAAAATAAGACGGTTGTTGTCAATAAAGTTGAAATGTTCAAATCCGGTAATGATTTTGGGCTGAAGAATACGAAAAGTAAGAGAATCCATGCTATAAGTATTATCAGTCTTTTTCTTTGCCAGTCCAATAAATCGTCCTGAAACAAACCAGATATCTCCATTACTGCATTCGTGCAAGCGCATATAGCTTGGAGCTGATGAAAATATCTTATTCAAAGGAGAGTAAGGATCTATTCTTTTTTTATCCCGGTTGAAATAATAGAAACCCCGTTCGGAAGAGAAAACCAGTTTGTTGTTTATTCTGAAAACAGTATTATTCTGGATTCCCGGAAATCCTTTGTTGTTATAGTTTTCTACATGTGTAATGCTGTCCATTTTTGAATTGAAATGAAGGCGGAACATTCCTTTTTGCCAGTGACTGAACCATATCGTTCCATCAGTATCTTCTTCATACATGGGGCTGGCTTCAGAAAACTTTCCTTTGATGAAATGGGAGAATTTCCATCTTTCTCCGATTCTCTTCAGAATAAACAGTCCCTGATACGAACAACCCATTATTAAATCAGTATGAAGTTGCAACGATTTAAAATTCCAAGTGCCCGGTAAGCCTTCAATACGTTCAGTACGACCACCATCGATGATGAAAGCACCCTGATCGTCGCCACAGAAAATAGTGCCATTAATTTCCGTCAAACACCAGATTTGCCCTTCCATCCCTTTCACAAGTTTTGGTTGAATAGGAAACGGACTGTTTGGTAAGGGAAAAGGAATTGAATACAAACCCTGATTTGTTCCCATATACAGGATGTTGTTTTTTAGTAACGATGTGTATCCCGCTCCATAAAGATTATTTGTTCCGAAAATGTTTTGTATCGGACTATTCAGCATTACATAATCAATACCTTTGTCTAATCCCAACCACAAATTATTTTGATTATCAAAAGCAACACTTAAAACTGTATTGTTTTGAAGTCCGGAAAAGGTATTTACATACGTTACGCTACGGTCGGTCAGATTTAATACGGCTATACCACGTTGTACAGTTCCGAAAACAAGTTGATTGGCATTCCTGGCAGCACAGAATACCTGGTTTTGTTTCAGAAAATCATCAATCCCCGTATTGTAAGGCAGTATTGTATTTCCATTGAAGAGATAAACGCCGTTAAAGTTTGTTATTAATAAGATGTTGTCACCATCAAGGGCGACGATGGAACAAACTTTTTTGTTTAGAAGCAATTCTGAACCAGGCAGCCGGACAAATAAATTTCCATTAAGCATATACACACCACTTTGTTCGCTGGTTACAAACAATATATTATGAATAAACGCCGATGCATCTATTTTACTGTGAAACGGATAGCGAAGTAAATATTTTCCATCGTATTGATATACAGTTCTATCACCCTGAAAATAAATTTTATCATTTCCGGCCTGAATATTATACAGTTCATTGGATTCCTGCTTATTAATTCCAAACTTAGTTATTAATGAATAATACTCAAGTTGTCTATTACCTTTTATCTGATAGTAACCAAATTCATTGAAAGTAGATGCATAAAACCGTCCATCATTTGTATGCACCAACGAACGGACATTAGTACCGTTTTTGATAGGGAAGGTGTTCCAATTTTTCCCGTCAAACTGCAATAATCCATTATTGTTGGCAAAATACATGGAATTCGATTCATCCTGTACAATTGCCCAGTTTTGAGTGCCGGCTTTATACGTATCGCGTCCGAAATTCCGCACTAAGGGATGATTTGCATAGCCAGAAATATAGAAAATAAAGAAAAGCGAGACTAATATTATTTGTTTCATATCATTTTTGTTGTAAATATTCACATTTTATACTATAATGGTTCAATTTTACTACAATTAATTCATGTGAAATTAATGTTGAAATATGTTTTACAACATGTATTATTTTAAACAACTAAAAATCAATATATTATAAATTCATTTGATGTATTTTTGAGTAGATAAATTAAAGTAGTTGCGTATTATTGTGAAGTAAAAAGTTTGGTGTTTCATATTTAAGCACCTACATTTGCAATGTTGAATTTCTACAAAATATTTAAAATTATTCAACTATTATATCATACATTTATTTTCAATTCTAATTTATTTAATTTTTTAAATTATGTCAGTATGAAAAAAACACTATTACTTTTATTGACGTTTTTATTTACGGCTTTGGTTTCTGCTCAAAGTTTCCAGATTGCCGGAGTGGTTACTTCCTCGGATGATGGTTTGCCCATGACAGGTGTAAGTGTAATGGTTCAGGGTGTAAGCGGAGTAGGAACAATTACCGATATTGATGGAAAATATACTGTCAAAGTGCCCAAGGGCAAATCAATTGTATTTTCATACATAGGCTATTTGAGTCAAAACAAGCAAGTTACTGAAAGTAAAACCATAAATGTGGTTATGCAGGCAAATTCAAAAATGCTTGATGAAGTTGTGGCTATTGGATATGGTAGTATGAAGAAAAGTGATTTGACCGGTGCGGTATCTTCGGTAAGCGCCGATAAGTTGAAAAAGACTCCTGTTTCAAGTTTGGATCAAGCTTTACAAGGTCGAGTGTCTGGTGTTACGGTTAATGCCAATAGTGGACAGCCGGGAGCTGCAGCAAGTGTTTATATCCGTGGTATTGGATCGCCAAATGGTGGTACAGGTCCACTATATGTGGTGGATGG
>CAIQOG010000405.1 GCA_903873355.1 uncultured Bacteroidales bacterium | reverse complement strand
TAATATTTCAATCATGATTTACAAGGGAAAATGAACAAATAATTCAAAGCGCTGAAAGTCAAATCAACAACCTGATTACTTATTCATTTATTTGGCAAAATGTCGATTGCTTTTGTTAATCATTTTTTTAATACCGAATCGCATTAATATCTTATAAATGCATTATGGATTAATATAATTTTGAATCAAATAATACAAGTCATTGATTTGTTTTATAATGAAGATAATTTAAATAAACATATCCTCAGCTAGTTGGCAATCAAAATTAGCAGCTATCGCACGAAGTTGAGCTTCAGTCAAAGTTTGCTTTGCACCACCTGCAGCCATTACTCTCAAACATATTTCAGCAGCTTTTTCAGCAACATCAATTCGACCAAATGCCTGATCAAGATTCCTTCCACAAGAACAAATTCCATGAAATTGCCATACAGCCATATCTCTTAACAGCAACGATTTAGCAGTTGACATTCCTAGTTCAAGACTTCCAGCCATCATCCATGGTAAAAATTCTATTCCTTGTGGAAAAACCACCATACATTCTGCATGACTTTGCCAAAGTAATCGTGACAAACTTTTTGTATCGAGATTTGCAACGGCATAAGTAAGTGCAATTATACTGGTAGGATGTGTATGTATAAATGCAAAAGACTTATTATGTGTTTTTTCTTTAATACTGCTATGTGACATTAAATGAGCAGGTAGCTCGGAAGTTGGAGCTCCGATAGGTTCAAATCCCCACAAAATTTGATATGATTTTCCTTTATTATCTATTTCAATCACACCCATGTTTTTTTCTGGTGCAATTTCCACATTACGCAAAAAACGTCCTGTTCCAGTAATTAAAAAACGCTCATTGGCAATTGTAGGTAAGTCGATTGGTAGTTTCTCTGGTTTAAACTTTGGATTCAAATCATCAAAAAGAATACGGTTTTCTTCATTTAATCTTAAACTGATATTACCTCCATTAGATTCAGCCCACCCTTTGTGAGCCATATCACTTGTTGTTTTTTTTATTTCTGCTATAAGTTTGTGCATTGTTATTTTGTTTATTAAATATGATTAATGAGAATCAGAAGTATTGAGACCATGATTCATTGTTACTTAAAAGTGTTTATTCTCAAGAAAATAAGTAATTTTTTTAATTGTCTGATATTCATTATCTTAGAAGAAAATTCGCTGTAATATTTCAAGTATGATTCCCAGAGAAAATGAATAAAAATTCAAAGCCATGAAAGTCAAATCAACAGCCGGATTACTTATTCATTTATTTGGCAAAATGTCAATTGCTTTTGCTAATCAAATTTTTTAAATACTAATTAGCATTATTAATTACTCAGACTCCTGCCAGAATTATTAAGGCCAATCCCGCCAGATAAGCCAAAAACATAAACATAATCAGGTTATTTACTTTTTTGTCGGCCCCTTTGAATTCCTTCCAAATAAATACTCCCCAGATTGCTGCCACCAGGGTTGCGCCTTGTCCCAGACCATAAGAAATGGCAAAACCGGCTTTGCCCGAAGCAAGAATGTTGAGCGACATACCCAGAATCCAAATCACTCCTCCCAAAACTCCCATGAGGTGAGATTTGAATCCCCCTTTAAAATAATCGGAATAATTCAACGCACTACCTTCAACCGGCTTTTTCATAAAAATGGTATTAAACAGGAAATTGCTTATAAACACACCAACGGCAAAAAAGAATAAGGCTGTGTAGGGTGAAAGTTTCCCTGCTTCGGGAATTGTGAAATTAGCAAACATGGATTTGGCAACAAAATAGTAAAACAAGGACATCAACACCCCGGCAGCTACCGACAAGATAATCCCTTTGGACGATACTTTATTGTTGGTTTTACTCATTTTTTTGAACGCAATGGCATCCAATAAAATGGCAATCACCACTAACCCAACACCCACAAACAGCAACAAAACTTTCCCTTTCGGATCGTTTACATAATTCACCAAAACACCGAAAACCAAGGCAATACCAACACCCACCGGAAATGCTACAGCCATTCCGGCAATGGCCATGGCGGCAACCAACAAGATATTGGAAGCATTGAAAATAATACCGCCCAATACGGCATTTCCTATGTTTTGAAGATCGGCTTGCTGAATATCAGCTATAAAACTCCGACCAGCAGTCCCCGTACTTCCAAGTGTGAGCCCAAAAATGGCAGAAAACAATAAAATTCCGATGACATAATCCCAATAAAAAAGTTCAAAACGCCAGCTCTTGGAAGTTAACTTTTGCGTGTTAGCCCACGAACCCCAGCAAACCATGGTAATAAGGGTAAATAAAATAGCAATTGGATAAGATTCAACTATATACATAATATTAATTTATTAATTGGTTTATTTGTTGATTAGTTAATTAGTTCATGAAGGTAGGGCACGGATGATTGTGCTCCCAATCGGGTTACAGAAATAGCTGCGGCTTTGTTTCCAAACGCTACGGCTTGGGTAAGACTTTTTCCTTCGGCAATGGCCACTGCCAATGCACCATTGAAAGTATCACCCGCAGCAGTGGTGTCAATGGCTTCTACTTTCAGTGAAGGTATTAATTGACCTTTCCCCTCCGAATATAGAAAAGCTCCCTGGCTTCCCATGGTGATGATTACATGTTGAACTCCCATTTTTTGAAGTTCCATTGCAGCTTTAGTAGCCGATGCTGTATCTGTTACCACCACGCCGGTTAAGATTTCGGCTTCCGTTTCGTTGGGTGTAATCAGGTAAAGGTACTTGAACAATTCGGCGGGTAATGCACACGCTGGTGCAGGATTCAAAATGACCTTTTTTCCCAAAAGAAAGGATGCTTCGGCAGTTTTCAAAACGGTATCAATGGGCGTTTCGAGTTGCATCAGCACCACATCGGCCGCTTCAAATTCAGCTCCGGCAATCAATACTTCATTGGCTGTCAGGTTATTATTGGCACCCGAAGCTACCACGATGCAGTTTTCGCCTTTGGCGTCGATGGTTATCAGTGCTACACCCGAAGGAGTTGTTTCATCCACAAAGAGGTAGTTGCAGTTAATGCCCTCATTTTTAAACAACTCCAATGCTTGCTTACCAAATAGGTCATTCCCTGTTTTGGCAATAAAAGTGACGTTGCCCCCCAACCGGGCAGCTGCCACAGCCTGATTAGCTCCTTTTCCGCCAGCGTTCATAAAGAAATTTCCACCCAGGATGGTCTCACCCGGGGCAGGGATTCTTGCCGATTTTACCACCATATCGGTATTGGTACTACCGATAACTAATACTTTTTTTCCGTTCATGTGAATAGATTTGTTTATCAGATGTAATTCTATAAATAATTATTAAATCGGATTAGTTGAGATTGTTATTTTATCCAGTTATCGGTACGAAAAGAAGGTACCGGAAGACCCGCTGTATTGTATAAATAACCTTTTGTTTTCGGGAAATTGCAAAAACCGTAACGAACTGCCACAGGAGCTTTCACATTTGTTGAGACAACCTTCACTTCCTTATCAATAATTAGTTTAGCCGGATAAAAAATACTGTCCGACCCGGCCACTTCAAAACATTCCACCTCTTTTCCAAAAGTGCTGAATCCATTGGGCGCATTGTCGAATTTAAGGATGGCAACACTATCCTTTACAGTCAGGTTTTTGAACGTTGGCATTTTGTAAGCCAACCCTTTACAACCATACGTTTCTGATAAGGCCCAATAAGCCAAGCGATTCGCAACAGTAGCTTTCTCTGCAGGGTGAATACATTTTTCTTCGCCAATATCGAAGGTTGAAATCATACCCGAATTTGGAATCAATGCCATGGATTTCAGTTGCTCATCGCGTTGTAAAGCTGAAATAAGTCCCTTACTGTTGACATAGGCGAAAGGAGCAATTTGAACAAAATAAAAAGGAAAATTGCCTACCCCAAAATCCTTGCGCCAGCTGGCAACCATGCTTGCCTGCTCTGCTGCATATTCCTTGTAATTATGCTGATTTGATTCACCTTGATACCATAGAGCACCTTTAATAGTGTAATTCACAATCGGAGCAATCATGCCATTGTACAGGCAGCTTGCTTTTTGTTGGGCTTGTGTTTTTTCCTGTGTACTTCTTTTTAAAGCAGCCGGAAATTGAGCAATTGTTTCTTTGTCCATCCAAGCTTCAATGGTAGAACCACCCCAACAGGAACAAATCATGCCAATCGGCACATGTAGCTTTTGCTGTAATTTCTTAGCATACAAATACCCCACAGCACTATATGAGGCAACACTTTCGGACGATGCAACAGCCCATTGTCCTGTACAGCTGTCTTGTGGAGTGCTTACAGATGCTTTTTTTACATTAAATAATCGAATGTTGTCATTGTCGGCATCGAAAATGAATTCATTAGCACCATTAGTTAGCTGACCACCACCTAAACCGGCAACCGGCATTTCCATATTGGACTGACCGGAACAAATCCATACTTCGCCAAGTAGTATATTTTTGAGGATTAGTTTTTCTTTATAAGTGGCAATTGTAATGTTGTAAGGGCCTCCGGCTTCAGTGGTTTTTACTTTTACCAACCACTTTCCATTTTCGTTGGCAACAAGTTTTGTTTTCACACTGTTCCATCCTGTTGTAATACTAAGTTTTTCGTTCGGTTGTGCCGTTCCCCATAGTTGAACTTCGGTATTCCGTTGCAAGACCATATTATCACCCAACACCGAGGCAAGCTTGACTTTAGCCTGAATGCTGGTAATAAAGAGAAATAAAATAAGAACTAATTTGATTGTTGTTTTCATAAAATTGATTTGTAAATGAATATGTATAAAAGAGTATTTTACTGTATATTAGCTGATTGAAAAATTTATAGGAGATTGTCAATTTGCCAACTCAACAATATTTTTTCCTTCTTTGTAAGCTTTGTAAAGATCCACATAAGGCACATTCCGAACTTCAGTTTTAGGGTCGTAATTTGGATTTTTACTTGGCCAGTATTTTTTCTCCACATTCTTTTCTAAATAGGTCATCAATACCGCAAATAATTCACGGGTCTTTTGGGGCATTTTTTTTGCAAGATTTGTGTTTTCTGAAATATCATTTTTGAGATTATACAGCCTTAATCGACCATACCAGTCAAAAATCAGCTTGTAATCACCTTTTCTAACTGCCGAATGAGGCGTAAATGGGAGTCCATCTTCAGGATTTTTATAAATCACAGTTAATGGATAATGCCAAAAATAAGTGTCGCGTGAATAGCTTTTTTTTGAGTTTTTGGTATCCTTTAAAAGACCGGCTATACTTTGACCATCAATTTGATGTGTTGCTTTTGGTTCTCCCGTAAGTTCTAATAAAGTTGGGAAAAAGTCATTACAATCTACTGGAATATTACACCATTTCGAACCACTAATATGTCCTTTATAGGATATTATCATAGGCACTCGAATACCTCCTTCATACACAGACGCTTTTTGACCCTTCAACGGCGTATTTGTAGTTATTTCTTCATCAGTACCGCCTTTGCCAATTGTTATTCCGCCATTATCTGAAACAAAAACTACAATCGTATTTTCATCTATGCCTTTTTCTTTCAACTTATCCATTATTTTTCCAACTGAATCATCCATCTTTTTAATCATGGCTGCATAAGTTGCATTTTTTTGTCCC
>CAIQOG010000404.1 GCA_903873355.1 uncultured Bacteroidales bacterium | reverse complement strand
TCTGTCAACGAACTGCTAAATATGCCTGAACCTGTACCATCGGAAGTTTTATTATTGGCGATGGTTGGGCTTGGGCTTGTACTCCAGCACACACCACGAGCTGTAACTATTGCAGCCCCATCGAAAGTTATATTACCACCAGTTGTTGCATAGCATGCAGCTACATTTGATGCTGCTGTGGTACTAAGGCTTGGTGCTTCATTACGCAAACAACGTACTGAAAACCCAAAACTCTTCGAACAGTCGAACCTGTAGAGATCGTAGTTATAGTAGTGTAAGGTTCTACTCCAGGCATTAGAGGAACTGGCCTCGGTAGAACTCCACCAGTAACCGTTGTTCCCAATGTAGGCGAAATATGCCCCATCGAAGTAACGATCACCACCCGGCAGCGCTGTAAAGCCAGAACTATTATTTAACGTTAAATCGTCTCCTACTGTACCAGTTGTTGTGTAGCTTGCCCAATTGGTAGTAGCAGCCAATGCTTTGGCTACAGAGCCAGAAGCACCAAGGTTGGCACTCACATAGCTTTCAAGTGTGGTCCATTCGGCATCGGCGGGTACGTGCCAGCCCGCAGGAGCTAACTTGGCAGTGTTTACAGCATACCAATTATACAAAGCCCCATAAGTGCTTTTGTTGGTTGTTGCGTCATTGTTGTACCAGCAATATCCGGGAGTAGTTAAAGCTCCCCAAGCCATATTATCTGTCACCAATGGAATGGCTGTACCATCATTGTATTTGGTAGTTTTTAGAATTTCTACCATCCAGGTTTGACTGCCAATAGTAACGGTTGTGTAATTATTTCCGTCGGCATCGGTGCACTCTACAAAGTCAAAATTTATAGTTTTACTACTGGTTGGCACATCGGTAACTATGGTGGAATAATTTCCCGAAATGCCTTTGTAATGTAATTGGTCGCCAGTAGAATATGCCATTGTGATAACACCTGCATCAGACTTGGCTTTTTGTACTTGGTTAGGTATTGTATTTTGATTAGCAATGAAAGTAATTGTTGGTTTATCCTTGCTGTTTGATTGACTGATAACCCTCGAAGCATAAGAATATCCATTGCCATCCACTTTAAGTAAATAAGCTCCGGGTGCCAACGACAGTTGAAATGAATTATTGCCAATTGCAATGAAACTGCTTAAATTTGCCAGATTTCTGCCATCAACTCCAAAAACATTAATTTGAATGTGGCCTGCTTGAGTGGCAAGGAATGATACCGTTGATTTTTCTTTCATCGGGTTCGGATAAATAACCAAGCCTTCGAAACCGGCATTTACCGATTCCACTGAGGATACCCCATCAGTTAAATTCAGGGTGTTGCCCGCCGGCACATTAACGCTTGTACCTTTGGTGAGATTTTTCACTTCTACGATTCCTAAAATGCTGCTTGAGTTGCTGCCAGTAAAGGAAATGCTGTAATTGAAAGCACAAACACTTGCAGTTTGGATGACTGCAGCTAAAATTGTAATTACTTTTTTCATACTATAACTCTCCTTAATTTTTTATTATTTTGAATGTTTTTATTTCTTTGTTTCCTTCTATCACTTTCAGAAAGTAGGCTGCCTTCACAAAATTGTGCATATCTATGCTTGTTGGGTTGCTTTGTAATTTCTTGCTTTCTAAAACTTTTCCACTTGCTTCAACTAGCTGATAACTCAATGATTGATTGTTTAGAGTAGAAGTAATATCTACTTTGAGTATCAGAAAGTCAGTTGTAGGATTTGGGTAAGCAGAAACCGAAAGACTTATTCCTTTGGCTACTTCCAATCCTGTAACATAAGAAATTGTATATGCTTGCTGCACGCCTTGTGAAACAGACCCACCCGAGCTGGTGCTGGTGCTGTAATCGACCAGCCCTACAGAATAGCTCACAGAACCTCGGCTTCCCGAAGCAATACCACCAGTTGCAGACACAGCATTTTGTGCCTGTACCTCCATAATGCTAATGCTGAGCAAAAGCAGAATGCATAATTTAAATAATCCTTTTTTCATTTTCGTTATCTTTTTGTAATTAATATTGGGGTGAGGCTTATTGTCTTAGTAAAATAAGTTTTTTGCTAATCACAGTGTTACCTACACTCAGTTTGCTAAAATAAATGCCACTTCTGAATGCAGATGCATTCCAGGCTATCTCATAAGTACCGGCAGTTTTCTTTTCATTCACCAATGTGCATATTTCATTTCCGGTAATGTCATACACTTTTAGTGTTACAAATTCATCGGTAGCAACAGCGTATTTAAAATTAGTGACGGAATTAAATGGGTTTGGATAATTCTGTTCTAATTCAATCGAATTGTTTGATTGAATTTCGTGAATGTCAGTACTGTTTGTGATACTTACATCATCAATATACAAAAATGACCACACGCCGTTGGCAGATTCTGCTTTAAAAGCCACCTGAACGGCTTGACCTGCTAAAGCAGTCATATCTACAAAGTACTGAGTCCATTGATACAAATCATTATACTGACATAAATAATTGGATGATATCACCTGATTATTGACAAATATGGATGTTTTTGCTCCAACAAAAAGTCCTCCACACTCAGAAGTATTTGCCGAGCGTGTTTGAACAAAAAACGAAAGATACAATGGCTTGACATTAGGTAAGTTAAAGGTTTGATAGATGTAATTTATCTCATAACTGAAACCTCCAATTCGTGCCATCCAGTTGCCGGAGCGTGGTATAACTGCCGGAGTTATTTCCGCTGAATTAAAAGTGGCACCAGTTGAAATCAAGCTGTAATTCCCTTGTGAATACTCTGACCAACCCGAGTTACGCCCCGATTCAAAATTTCCATTGATGACTTGCGAGTGTGCTTGATTGGCAAAAATGACTACTGTCAAAATGATTAGTGTAATTTTTTTTTCATATCTCATACTTTTATTAGGCATTATATAAGTTGAAAGGTTATTCTTTTTTCTTAGTTTTTATCAATTTTATCTTCGACCCCCAAACCCCCAAATGGAGCCTTTAAGACGTAGTTTTTGAATTTTTTGATAGATGTAAAAAGTCCCCTGATTTCACTCTTAAGCCCCCATTTGGGGGTTTGGGGGTCAATAAATATCTAACTTATATAAACTTTATTAAATGTGGTTTTTATTGCCATACGATTATCAAACCATTTCTTTCATTTCAGTTTCTCTCAAGGAATTTATACTCTTATTATCTAAAAAGATATATAGTTGGAGAACCAATAATAGAATGTTTTTCTGTTTGAGGTTCAATATCGAGCTTATAGATTAGTACTGAAAAACCATTATTGATTTTTTAGTACTAATCATTTTTTAATATTTAATCCTTAATTAATCTGACAGACATGCCTGATTTGGGATCCTGTTCGTATCTGAAGAAATTGTTGTTCTCATTTCCCACTATTTTTGCCCAGTAAAACCCATAATTTGGGGCTTGAGTACTACTCCACCAATAGCCAGCAGAAGTTAAGTTTTTAAAATAGCCAGCAGAGATAATGCCACCCGGAAGTGCGGTGAATCCTGTTTCGTTAGTAACAGATGGCGAACCTGCACCATATTTCCAAATTTGATTGCTGGCATCTTTTAGTTTGATACCTGCAGTCATCTCACCTCCACAGTAATCTGTCAATGTAGTCCATTCAGCATCTGATGGCACATGCCAACCTACAGGAGCAATATTGCGCGGATCAATCGCTGCAAAGCAATTGTAAAGATGACCATAGACATTACTGTCTCCATAATCGCACCACGCACCAGTGGATAGGCTTGGCCATGTGAGTGGACTGGTTATATTTGGAATAAGGTCGCCATTTCTGTAATGAGTGGTTCTCAGATTTTGCACCATCCAGGTTTGTGTTCCAATTTTTACTGTTGTGTAAAGATTTCCATCGTTATCACCTACACCTGTCGTAAATGTGATTTCATTACCATAGGCAGTACCGGAGCTGTTAGTGGCATAAGCCCTAACATGATAAATCGTACTGGATGTCAAATTTGCCATTGAGCTTGTAAATACGCCAAGAGTTCCCGATTCTGTGGTTTTAGTAGATAAATAAACCGTAGGAGCTAGCGAAGTGCTCCAGCAGATACCTCTTGCGGTAATGGTTGATCCACCATCTGATGTAATATCACCACCACAAGTTGCTGTGACGGCTGCTATTGTTGTTGCGTTGGTAGTGTGTATGGTTGTGGTAGTTGCTACAAATACATCCTTAATGCAACGAACAGAATAACCCATGTCGTTCATTTGGTCTCCAGGTAATGCTTTTTCTAAATCGTAGGTTAGACCAACTGTTTTGATGAAGCTTGAGTTATATACGGTGGTGCTTAACCAAGTGGTATATTGCCCTTGACTAAAGAATCCACCTTCATAGCTTCGACCTCCGGCGGGTAATCCACAGAACCCCGACTCGTTGGTTGCACCTGTATTCGGGCTTTGCCAGTTTAACGTGCCTGCTTCTTTCATTTTACCTCCCGCTACAGCTTCTCCTCCCAGAAAATCGATAAGTGTTGTCCATTCAGCAGCAGATGGAAGATGCCATCCTGCTGGAGCTAAGTTTCTGCTATCTATAGCAGCTTGCCAGTTGTAGAGATGACCATATTTTGCACCGCTTGCACTCTGGTTATTGTAGTCGCACCATGCTCCTCCTGTTTTCGTTTGATTGGCAACATTCCATGCAACACTATCTGTAATGTTAGTAATCGGATCTCCATTTCTATAATGAGTGGTTCTCAGATTTTCCACCATCCAGGTTTGTGTTCCAATATTTACGGTTTTATATACATTGCCCTCAACATCTGTAAAAGTTCCTAGTTCCTGAGGTTTCATAAATGAAATACGTAATATCTGATTAAACCCTATTCTCAAAACTGACGAATCAGATTTTACAATATACAACGAGTCCTGTGCTGCTGTATAGAAAATGCTGCAAATTAATGCAATGACTAAAAGGGAAATATTTTTTTTCATAATCATATTTATTAAATTTTTATAAACTTATTTATTTCATTCTTATTGTTATAGGATACTTTACATACATAAATTCCGGGAAGTAGATCTGCTACGGATATAGAATTAGCATCTGAAACGCGTTTCTCCAATACTAATTGTCCTGCAAGGTTTATTATTTGAACAATAGTAGTGTTGCGTTAACTTATAACATACGTCTGTATTTTATTGTAATACACACATATAGATTCGTTCTTTGATTTTTTGATTTGAATTGACTTACATTTGCTCGAAAAGCAAAAAATTATGCATTCGGGTAAATATGTGT
>CAIQOG010000403.1 GCA_903873355.1 uncultured Bacteroidales bacterium | reverse complement strand
TGTTTCTGATTTCCTGATTGTCATTAGTATTGACAATGGCTGTTACCAGACTTGTCAATTCACTTTGTTCCTGTAATACGGCTTTGGAGTTTTCCTGAGTCAGTTCCTTTTGTTTTTCGGCAATTCCCATTTGTATCTTTTGGGCTTCCGACAGTTCTACTGACTTCTTCATCCAATCAACTAAATACACCAGGGCAATAGCAATACCAGCAGCTATCAGTCCCCACATATTGCGTTTCATGGAAGCATTCAACGCTTCTTGTGTGCCAAGCAATCGGATTTCGGCAGCACTGGCCTGATTGGTCAATGCAATGCGAATACGAAGTCCGAGAATCTTTGCAGCATGAATGATTTCTTGCGCCTTGTCAATAAGCAATTTTGCTTTAGCGGCAATTGTCGATACATTGACAGCAATGGTATAAGCCGTTATAGCAGCCGTCAGGGCTATTAAGGTTGTACCATTTTCTTTGAACCATGCCGGCATTTTTACCAGCATTTTGATAAACAGACTTCCTAAGTTTGTTGCTTTCAAAACAGCAGGGTTCAGGTTTTCAACCAATTCCATGCCCAGGATCATAAAGCGGTTTTGTGCCTGTGCCAATTTAGCTGCAACGGTCTTGCTTGTTGTTCCTGCTTGTTCCAATGCTATACTCGTTCCGGTAATGGCAGGAGTCAGTTGATTGAATAAATTTCGGTTTTCAATCAGGTTTTTGGCTATTACCACTTCTTTTTCTCCGAATAAATCTTTCAAGCCTTTAAAGCCGGACACACCTGAATACTTTTTACTCAGATTGTCCAAGGCGGTTGTCATACCCACTAAAGCGGGATTGGTTTCTTTTGCACCGGTCAATAAAACGGTGAAAATCTTTTTCAAACCGGTACCGGTTATCTCCGCTTCAAAACCTTGTTTTCCCAAGGTTTCAATCAGTGAAACGGATTGTTCAATCGGAACATTGGCCATTTTTGCCAACACTCCGAATTTCACTAAAGCGGTTGTGATATAAGGAACTTCCACAGCACCTTCTTTTGAACCGGCAGCCAATACGTTCACGTATCGGGCTGCATCTTCTGCACCGGCACTGTATTGGTTCAATGCGATGACAGTTCCTTCAACAGCTTCTTTCAATGGCATTCCGGCAGCTGCCGCCAAAATCATACTTTGTTTGGTTACCTCATTTAATGCTTCAGGGGTTTTCAGCAACTCAGGTTTAGCAGAGCCAACCAATTTGTAAGCTTCCATGATTTCAGCCACGCTGGAGCGAATGCGAATCGCTGTTCCTTCAAGTGGTTTGGTTGCCATTTCTTTGGCGAAGTTTTCCAATTTCTTCACGTCAGAATCACCAAGTCCGGTAAGTGCCTGAAGGTTTGCTGAAGCATCATCCAATTCATTCCTGGCATCCATGAATTTTTTCAATGCCATGGTCAACCCTGTGACAACGGCAACAATTGCGGTGACCATAGCAAAGTATTTGTTGGTGGCATTTCCCAATTTGCTCATTATACCTTCCTGACTTCCCAAGTGAGAATTCATTTCGGCTTGTGCCTTGCCAACTTGTTTACTTACTCGCTCATACTGTTCAAGTTTGTTTTTGTGTTCGTCTGTTCCCCGGGTGGTGGCTTTCAATTCTTTCTGAAGCTTTTTCTGTACATCAATCAACTCATTGTACGATACACCTGAAAGGTTGTTGAGTACTTTTTCGGTCTGTTTCAGTTTGGCTTTGTAGTCTTCTTCAGTTGCCTTGCTTTTATTTATTTGAGTTTCAAGGCGACTCATTTTCAACTGCACATCGTTCCAGGCTTTACCGCTGTTTACTCCGGCATCTGTCATGCGTTTGGTTTCAGCAGTAAGGTCTGCCAATTCCTTTTCGTACTTTTTGGTAGCAGCTACCATCTGATCTATGCCTCTACCGTAATCAGAAGTTTCTAAATATACCCGGATTCCCCGTTTAAAATCGTTTGCCATTGTGCTCACATTTAATTTACAAGCACAAAAAAAGCCACAACTAAGTGGCTTCTAAAGGACAATTTCTGTAACTTATGATTATTCAGAAAGGAAAATTCCGTCCAGATTCATTACTAAATCAAGGGAATACTCAGCCAAAATATCAGCCAATTTTTCCGTGTTATTTCGGATAATATCGTTGAACCAATGTTCTGCATGTCGCTCACCGGTACCCATTTTATTCATACTGGCAGCGTTGGTTGTTTTCAGTGTTCCGAATTTATCAGTCCATTTACTTCCGGTCAATCCGCCGTACCCTGTACCGGCTCCGGAATGGAGGTAAACGCCATGACGTGCAAACTTAAAGCCGACACTTCGGGTTTCAAGTTTGTATTGATTGTCGAAACGTAAATTGATTTCAATACTGCTTGACAGTTTCGGGAATTTCTCTGAAATCTGGTTACTTATTCTATGACCAAAGCGACTCTCAGCAGAAGCTTTGAGTTCTGCTTCCACCTTTTTGCTCCATGCTTTTACGGCAGCATTAAACTTGTTTACGTTTTCCGTATCTTTCACACGTTGAAAGAATTCGGTGTCGTCGCCCGACAAGCTTTCAAATTTAATTCGTGGATTGAAATTTGAATTTACCACTGTTGGAACGGCAATGCCTCCGGCTTTTGCTGTTTTTACCAACTGTTTAAATGCTCCGGCTCTCATGCCGGTTTTTGCATCTATCCAGTCGCCAACGGTCATTTCGTTTAGCTCTTTCATTCTTCCCACACTTCAGGATTGATTGAATAATCAATGCCACATTCCACATTGAATCCCATAATTACGCCAAAAAGGTTATCGCACAGCGGACCTATTCCACGAATGGTGAATGTTACGGGTAGTAAGCCGGTAAGTCCGTTTTGGTACTTACGGCTATCGAGCATCATTCGTGCTTGTATT
>CAIQOG010000402.1 GCA_903873355.1 uncultured Bacteroidales bacterium | reverse complement strand
TATACTGTGCATACATATGTATGTTCAGTAATAAATAAATAAAAATAAATGATTTTGTTTTCATACGTAAATTTATAAGGGTTTTACCCCGTTCGCCGTAGCGTAACATTTATTCCCACCGATGTTTGGCATAGCGTCCCGGTACTCATAGCCTAATAAGATTAACTCTGCAAATATAACTCTTCTGATTGAATTGTAAATAAAGAAAAAGCACAATCTCTTGTGCCTTCTCGTTTCTTAATGTAAAAGTCTGGAGACATCTTTTAACCCGACGAAGTCTGGAGACTTCGCCGAACATCTCGCATCAACTACACTACGCGGAACAGAGCAGATGAAGACATCTGCCTAAATGTTTTTTAATTTATCAATACCTTTCACAATGCTGAGGATTAAAAATGCAGACGTATCTCTTTTTGACAACCATCAACTTCCATTATTATTTTTCAACTCGAATGACACACTCTACAACAACAATAAGAGCATCCATCTGCCAGTGGGTAAGTTTTCTGGGCTTCCCGTACAGCATCTTCACATGTTTGAAATTTACCCAGAAATAAACGATTTTCAAATGATGGCATATTAATACAACCAATAGAATGTACATCGTGAATACCGTTGGGCTGTGCATTTTTGTTCACATAATAGAATTCCATACTGTATTATATTTAAAAGTATAACTAAACTTCCTTTGCTTTTGTGATCTTTGACTTCTACATTTATTAATTCTTATATTTTCATTGGTCAGAAACATAGTTCTTTTCATATATTACGATCCTGTGTCCTGTTTAAAGTCCTTTAAAAGGCTGGGTGGTAATCATGTTTTCCATCGGATTTGGGTTTGTATCACTCAATATCCCCTTTTTTATTCGGGAAAGGGCAGACAGTAATCAGCTGTCTGCCCTTCGGGTTGTTCAGGTAAACGCTATATTCACTAGAACATTAATACTCAAACCAATTTTGTTGTACTCATTTGTATAAATTCCGTAACAATCAATACTGGTTTTGAGATTTTTTCATTTACTACTCGTGGTGGATATGGAACTACCGGCGGATCAATAGCCAATAATTTAGTGTTCTTTACTGTGTTTGCCTGAAAAATTGATGCTGATGCTAATAAAGCTACAATTGCAAGTGAGGTTAAAAGCTTTTTCATAAGGATAAATTTTTTGAATTATTTATCCTACAAATAAATACAAAAAAAATCCGACATTTCAGTTAAATGCCGGATTTATTTCATATACACAGTCTAATTATAACGGGTATAATGCCATGAATATCAATATATTAAGAGTATTTGTTTAACAAGCTATATATACATCATAAAATTAGGGTGTTTTTGAATGAAAAATGTATTAAAATGTGCGTAGAAATTGTTCAAGTTTAACAGACTCTTCCAGATTTAACTTTTTTCTAATTCTGGAACGACGAATAAAAATTGTTTCTATTTGAACATTGAAAACAGTGGCAATCATTCCGGTTTCAAAACCTGCCAGCATCATACAGCAGGTGAGTATATCAATATCGGATAATTCCGGATATTTTTCTTTTAGTCGTTTGGATATGTTATTATATTCCATATCCATACAGGCTAAAAGTTCTTCATTGAATGTCTTAATATTTTCCGGTTTATTTTCATTTTTTCTTTTTTCCCATAAACCGCTTTGTTTTGCAGAATGATTTCGATGTTGCTCCAAATTTAGCAAAAGAATGTTCTGAAATTTAAGTTGTTTTTCCAATAAAGCACTATTATCTTTTTCCGTTTCTACTAAAGCTGTTTCTTTTGCTAATAATTCCATTTGAACTGCTAATTGATTTTTCTTTACCCTTAATCTCCAGAATAAAAACACCACTATAAAAACACTCAGCGCCAATAATGACAGCAACAGATACATTCCTTTTTTCTTATTCTTTATATTCAGGTTTTGATTGTCAATTTGCAGGCTCTGATACTTATATTTCTTTTCGAGTCCGGCAAAACTGGTTTCGAGCTTTTTCTTGTACATAGAATCCGTTACCACACTAACTTTATTAGCGAAATATAATGCTTTGGTTTTATCATTTTCCTTCTCTGCTATAGCTTGCCACAATCTATAATAGTCGGCTGCTATTTCGTGTAAATCATCTACTTTATGCAAATAATTTCTGGCTGAATCTAATCTGTTGGATTTAATATGCGCGTTAGCAATCAGGATATATTTACTGCTATCATACAGTTTATTACCGGTTAATGGTACTTTGTAAAAATACCTGAGCGCTTCGGTGTAATTTGCCTGTTGAAGATATACCATACCCACATTGCGTAGGATAACGGACAGAAGTATCTTATCTTTAATATTGGTCGCTACCTTCTCGGCTTGCACGTAATATATCTGTGCACTATCAATTTTTTGAATATATAAATAGCAGTATCCAATGTATAAGTTGCTTAAAATGAGACTTCTTTTCTCGTCTATTTGTTTAAAATAATCTATTGCTGATTTAAAACACGATATGGAATAATTGTATTGCCGTTGATTAAAATACATAGTTGCTTTGTCATAGACAACAGCGCCCATTAATAATTTATTTTCTGATTTATCGGCGTATTCCTGTGCCATAAGCAGGTTGTGAGCTTGTTCCTCCAAATTACCACGGTTTCGGGCGGTGCGGGCATGATAAAACCAGGCATAGCCTGCATGAACGGGATCGGACTCATCAAAATAATCGGTAGCAACAGTAATAAGAGAGTCATTTTCCAGGTATATCTCTTTTTTATCAAGTGCTTGCGAAAATAATAATGCATACAAAGCCCTGTTATTACGACCATGAATGTTGAGTATATGTAACTTTTGGAGTATGTGCAGCGATGAGTCGGGAGCGATTTCCATTAGCTGTTCCGCTGTTTTCAGTTCCTGAGGAGAACCGGAACAAGCATGTATGCCAATCACAACCGAAAGTATATAGAAGTATCGAAATAGCATCCTTAACATGGCACAAAGATAGAAAAATAATTAACGTTGTGCAAGAGCTATGAGAATGAGATAAGTAATGTATAGAATATATTCTTTGCAAGCAAAGCGGCAGAGCCGAGCGGTCGTATTTCAAACCTGTCTACCCCAGGCAGGCGCGGATTTTCGCTGATTTAACGGCACAAGCAGCAATCAAAATTCGAATTTTAAAACTGATTTTAGTCATGCAAGCATGACTGATTAGATTGTAAGTATCTGAAAATCAACTCGCCAAGGGCGAGATTTAAATCCGTTTAAAAATCCGCTATAACTGCGAGAATCCGCGTGCTATTTTTATTATTTTCTCTTTGAATTATATGACATTATATACTTCTTACTACTTAATATTAAAAAAACAGGGAAAACTTTTTCAAGTTTCCCCTGTTTTTTATTTATAAGAATTACTTATTAGTATTTCAAAGCAGCCTGAGCAGCAGCCAAACGTGCAATAGGCACGCGGAATGGTGAACAGCTTACATAGTTCAAGCCGGTGCGGTGACAGAATTCAACTGACGATGGTTCTCCTCCGTGTTCGCCGCAAATACCAACTTTCAGGTTAGGATTTACAGAGCGTCCTTTTTCGGTTGCCATTTGTACCAATTGTCCTACACCATTTTGATCCAACACCTGGAACGGATCGGCTTTCAGAATTTTCTTTTCGAGATAGATAGGCAGGAACGAAGCAATATCGTCGCGTGAGTATCCGAACGTCATCTGAGTTAAGTCGTTAGTACCGAATGAGAAGAATTCGGCTGTTGCTGCAATCTTATCAGCAGTCAGAGCAGCACGAGGAATTTCAATCATAGTACCTACTTTGAAGTCAATGCTGTCGCCAACTTCAGCAAATAGTTTTGCAGCAGTAGTACGGATAATATTATCCTGTTCGTTGAACTCGAATTTGATACCAACCAGTGGAACCATAATTTCCGGCATAGCTTTGATACCTCTTTTCTTCAATGCCAACGCTGCACCAAGAATAGCGCGTGTTTGCATTTCGGTAATTTCAGGATAAGTATTTCCAAGACGGCAACCACGGTGACCCAACATCGGATTTTGTTCGTGAAGAGCTTCAACACGTTGTTTGATTACTTTCAATGAAACGCCCATTGCTTCAGCCATTTCGCGTTGTCCTTTTTCATCGTGAGGCACAAATTCGTGCAACGGTGGATCGAGCAGACGAACGGTAACCGGACAACCTGCCATTGCTTCGAATATACCTTCG
>CAIQOG010000401.1 GCA_903873355.1 uncultured Bacteroidales bacterium | reverse complement strand
CTAAAGTTTTTTCAGGATTTATTGTAAGTTTTTTTCCATTATTAATGGTTAAATCAGTCACTTCATTTGAATTATCTAAAGTACATTGACCATCAATTGTTGGGCTGTCATCAACATGTCCATAGGTAGGGTCCCCATGAGAGCCTGGTACTTCTTTTACATTCCATTTGGTATTGTCTTCCCAATTACCGGTGCCTGAAAATACTGGTTTGTTGTTGAAACTAGCTTCTTCAGACATGTTTGTTCCATATTCGTTAGTAACATAACCTTTGTAATAAATAGTACTACCTCTATCTACAGGTATATCAGCAATGCTATATACGCCTCCTAAATTGGTGCTTTCACTAACTAAATTTGCAGTTTCATCTACCGGAGTTGTAGTGCTCCAATATATTCCTCTTTCAACAATAGTACCAGAGGTTGGAGTTGTAATGGTAGCGCCTAAATCGGCACGTGTTAATCTGATGTTTGCAGATGTTGGAGTGTGTATTGCTTCAAGTTTACATTGTTTTGGATTGAAACTTGCAGTTGTTGTATTATAACGTGTTAAGTTATCCATTTTATTGTATTCATAAACCCTGAACCAGTATTCATTCGAAGAAGAAGGAACATTTACAGTTACAGCAGATTCCGTTCCATTATATATGACTTGTTCTCCACCTCCGTAGGTTGTATTTGCAGAAGGGTCGTAATCATTAACAGGATTTGTAAAGCTGTTTGTGGTGTTCATTACAATAATACGATTATTGCCATTTCCATTTGTACAGCTTACACGTAATGATGTAGGTGTTCCTGAACTAATAGATATGTTTGAAGCCTGTGTTGATGGTGCAGCAAATAAGTTTCCGGCAATAGAAACGCCTTTTAATGAAGCATTATGAGTACTTGTGGTTGAACTTAATGTGCCACCATCTAATCTTAATGTCGAATTCAACACCCAACGAACATATACTGTTGATTTGTTTTCGCAGATTGTTGGCAACGAAAAATTATAAGTACTAAATCCGTTTGTCAAAGTTACTATATTACCTGTTGGTGTTTCATTCCAAACTGAACCGTTAAGGCTGTATTGAATTTTAAAATCCTTAGGGCCTAAGTTTGTGTTAGCTTTCATTTGAAACGAACCTGTAAGGTTAATATATTGGGCAGTGCTAAATGCTGATGTAGACCAACTGTCTGTTCCAACTGCATTTCCCCAGCCATAACAAGTCTGACCATTACTTACAGAATAACCTGAAGAAGTAAGGTCGTTTATACCTAAAGTACGCCCCATGCCAGGATAATTTACGGCAATGCCCGATGTAGCATTACCATTTGATGACAATGTGTACCCAACAATTGTTTGACTGTAGGTAGATTCAACTGACAATATTGTAGCTAATACAATAAATGCGAGTTTGGCTAATTGTGATAGTTTTAGTTTCATATTTGTAGTATTTTTTATAGTAAAACAAAATATCTGTACTTTTGTTCTGACAAAGAAAGTTGTGATTAATTGTAATAAGGACAACTTTGTACAAAAGTAGATGTTATGACAGTCACTGTCAAATAAAAACGGTTAAAATATGTGAATATAAGGAGGGTGTATATATAATATATGTCAAAAATATAGTATATATTAAAAAATAGAAAGAGAATTAATGGGTATTGTGAAATAAGGTTAAATATTGTGTTTGCTAAAATATAGACAATTATTGACGTAAAGTATAAATTATCATTGACTTACAAAAAATATATTACTACAATTAAATGTAATAATTGCTACATAAAATAACAAATATTAAACGTTAATCTCAGACAAATATCTCTCTGCTTCTATTGCAGCCTGACAACCACTACCTGCAGCAGTTATAGCCTGGCGATAATGTGGATCAGCTACATCGCCTGCTGCAAAAATGCCTGTAATATTGGTTTTTGGAGTTCCGGGTAACGTTTTTATATATCCAACTTCGTCAGTTTCAATCCATGGTTTAAAAATATCGGAATTTGGTTTGTGACCAATTGCCAAAAAGAAACCATCGATTTCAATATGAATTTTCGTTTCATCTGACAGACCACGGTGTTTTACTAAATCAGCTCCCTGAACAACTCCAACACCCGTTAATCCGAGGGTTTCGTGTTCAAAAAGCACTTCGATTTTAGGATTTGATAATACTCGTTCCTGCATAATTTTGGAAGCACGTAAATAATTTTTTCTTACTATTAAATACACTTTACTAGCTAATCCCGATAAATAAATTGCTTCTTCGCAAGCTGTATCACCACCACCAACAACTGCAACGGTTAATTTTCGATAAAAGAAACCATCGCAGGTTGCACAGGCCGAAACACCTGAACCGGCATATTTTTGTTCATCTGGCAATCCAAGATATTTAGCAGTTGCACCAGTTGAAATAATTATGGTGTCAGCTTCAATAGTTTTTTCTCCATCAATAGTAACCTTATATGGCATTACAGACAAATCAGTAGATGTAGCAACACCAAAACGAATATCTGCTCCAAAATGCTCTGCTTGCTTTTTCAAATCTTCCATTAACTCTGTACCGGTAATTCCTTCGGGATAACCAGGGAAATTTTCCACATCATTTGTTGTTGTTAACTGTCCTCCGGGCTGCATGCCTTCATATAAAACCGGAGATAAATTTGCTCGTGAAGCATAAATGGCAGCAGTATAACCGGCCGGACCAGAGCCTATTATGAGGCATCGTACTTTTTCGTTCATTTTATGTAGTTTGAGTTTGGTTATCTTAAATCATTGATTGATATGCCTTTGTATTTGTTTTGATTGAAAGTGAATAGGTTTTCAGGCACCACAATACCTTTCTGAAAATTAGTCAGGATAAGACTTGTAGTATTGCCTTTTTTTGATTCAATTCGAATTGAAAACAGATTCCCGGTTGTTTTGTTCATCTGTACTTCAATTTTAGTGAATTCATTGTTTTTTACTTTTGGAATCAACTCGATACAATGATTTTGTTCGGATTTAATCTTCGTTGAAAAACGAATGATACATTTTGATTTAAAGCCCGAAAGAATTGCCATAGGATTCGTTCCAGTTAGTTCTTTTTCAGAAGGTTCGGTAATGGAAACTTCATTATTCTGATGTACATACGACCATTGTGTTTTACCATCAAACCAAACTTTCATGGCATCCATTTCAAGGAAAAATTTGTTGCCTTTGAGTGTAAAAACACCTTCAGTTGATTGAGGATGCGGATTGTCTTTTTCAGTAATTATCAGTTTAAAACTGGTTTTTATTGCAGATGTCTTGATTGAATTCAGTAAATCCGAAAGGATTTGATCTGCTTTTGGTTGATTTTGACCTGATGTAAATTGAAAAAATAAAAGTATAAGGAAAAAAAATCCAAGTTTTTTAGTCATGATTTTTGAGATATTAATTATAGGTGTTTCAGTATCTGTTCAAGATGATAGTCGTCCATAACCAGTACCTGACGGGCTTTGCTGCCTTCAAAAGGTCCGATAATGCCTGCCACTTCGAGTTGATCGACAATTCGACCGGCACGGTTGTACCCAATTGAGAATTTGCGCTGAATGAGTGATGTTGACCCTTGTTGATTTGCAACAATAACCCGTGCAGCTTCTTCAAAAAGCGGATCACGTTTGCTCATATCCACTGAACCGGCATCAATTCCTTCACCATCTCCACGTACATATTCCGGAAGATAAAACGCAGTTGGATAGGCTTGTTGCTGTTTGATGTGGTTCACAATACTTTCAACTTCGGGTGTGTCGACAAACGCACACTGAACACGTATTAAATCGTTACCCTGTGAGAAAAGCATGTCACCCCGCCCAACCAATTGATTTGCTCCCGGTGAATCAAGAATCGTACGGGAGTCAATCATCGATGAAACTTTAAATGCTACTCGCGCCGGGAAGTTAGCCTTTATAACTCCGGTAATTATGTTTACTGAAGGTCGTTGAGTGGCAATAATCATGTGAATACCAACTGCACGTGCCAGCTGTGCAATACGGGCAATCGGCATTTCCACTTCTTTTCCTGCAGTCATTATTAAATCACCAAATTCGTCAACAATAACAACTATATATGGTAAAAACCGATGACCTTTTTCCGGATTTAGATGTCGGATAGTGAATTTTTCGTTGTATTCTTTTACGTTGCGGACATGTGCTTTTTTCAGCAAATCGTAACGGTCGTCCATTTCTTTGCAAAGAGAATTTAATGTTTCCACTACTTTGCTGACATCAGTTATAATGGCATCTTCACCATCGGGCAGTTTTGCCAGAAAATGTTTTTCAATATCCCCATAAATATTGAATTCTACTTTTTTAGGGTCAACCAATACCAATTTTAATTGCGATGGATGTTTTTTATATAATAATGACGTGATTATGGCATTTAACCCAACCGATTTTCCTTGTCCGGTAGCACCTGCAACCAATAAGTGTGGCATTTTGGTGAGATCCATCATGAAAATATCATTGGTAATAGTTCGACCAAAAGCAACAGGAAGTTCAAATTTTGACTCCTGGAATTTTTTGGAAGCAATGATAGAATGCATTGAAACGACTTGTGGATCGCTGTTTGGAACTTCAATACCTATAGTTCCTTTGCCCGGAATTGGTGCAATGATACGTATACCGGTAGCAGCCAGACTGAGCATGATATCATATTCCAGGTTTCTGATTTTGGAAATTCGCACACCGGCTTTTGGAACTATTTCGTAAAGCGTAATAGTAGGACCAACTGTAGCTTTTATGGTTTCAATTTCTATTCCATAGTTTTGCAAGGTGCTGATAATACGATTTTTATTCGCATTTTGTTCTACCATGTCAATCTGTGTTTCGTTGTCAGTTCCGTACACTTTCAACAAGTCAAGGGTAGGAGGATTGTAACGTGATAAATCAAGTGTCGGATCGTATTTGCCCAATTTTGCAAGATTGTAATTGGGATCATCTGTTTCAGTTTCAGTAATTTCTAGCTCAATCTGGTCAATAGCTTTACTTTCTTCAGGTTCTTCAGGTTGTTCAATTTCAAATGGAACGTCATTCATGGGAGATGTTTCGATGATTAATTCATCTTCTTCGTCATTTCCTTTGCTTATCCAGTCTTCAGGGATAATCTCAGTGCCTACAGCAACCGATTGTTCGTCTTCTTCAAACTCTATTTGTTCGAAAGGAAGATTTTCAGTCTTTTCATTTTTAGAAAACAGACGTTTGAAAAAAGGTATTGTTGCCTTTATTGCAATAACAGAGTAAATCAGGAAAGTACCGATTAAAATCAGGAAAGTGCCTGGTAGTCCCACAAAAGAAATTAACCATTCATTAGCTCCTTCGCCATGTTGTCCTGCAATAGAAAAGAAAAAGACATCTTTATTCGCTGAAGTTATTGCTGAATATACATATAGAATATATCCCAAAAATACCGAAAGCCATATTAACAGGAAACTACAATGGAAAAACGATTTCCAAAGGGAAGCAGCACGAACTTTCATAAAACGAAGTCCTAAAATAAAAGCATAAATAACAATGAAGAATGATGAGATTCCAAACCATTGATTAATAAACTTTTCAGCCAGATAAGCTCCGATAATTGACGACCAGTTATGAATATCGGTACGGGGTGCTTTGTCGATAACAGTTGATGATTCAATCTTGCTAAAATCGGCTGTGCCTGTAAAGAAATAGGAAATAAATGAAACAAATAAATAGATTGTACTGATAAGTATAATTATACCAACAACAAATCGAGTTCGTTCATCGGTCAGGATGTATTTTGTTCTTTTCCAAAAACCGGTCGAATCAGATTTCTCTGTCGATTTTCGTTCCGTTTTCTGTTTTGATTCCTGACGAGGTTCGGGTTTTTGAATAGTTTTTATAGGTTTTTTTGGTGCCATGTATCATTAATTATTAATTTTTAATTCACAATTCATAATAAATTAAGAGATGCGAATCAAACTTTTTAAGCAATTCGTTGTTTGATTTGCAAAAATAATAAAAAGGAACGCCCAAATTACATCTTTTGATATAATTTTGCACAAAATCAAAAACAATGACAACCAAACAACGATACAATCATGTAATTGACTGGTTTACCCGAAATGTGCCGATAGCTGAAACCGAACTTCATTACGAAAGTGCATTCGGATTACTTGTCGCAGTAATTTTATCGGCTCAATGCACCGACAAGCGTGTGAATATGATTACGCCACCGTTACTTGCCGATTTTCCAACTGCTGAAGTGATGGCGGAAACAAGTCCAGAAGTGATTTTTGAGTACATTCGATCAGTTTCATATCCTAATAATAAAGCGAAACATTTGGTAGGTATGGCGCAAAAACTGGTCTCCGATTTTGGCGGAATTGTACCTGACGATATAGATAAACTTCAAACCTTGCCGGGTGTGGGACGTAAGACCGCGAATGTTATTGCTTCAGTTGTTTTCAATCAGCCTGCAATGGCTGTTGATACTCATGTGTTTCGGGTTTCTGAACGTATAGGCCTGACCACAAATTCTAAAAACCCATTACAATCCGAGTTAGAACTTATTAAATATATACCTGATAATCTTGTACCAATTGCACATCACTGGTTGATTCTGCATGGCAGATATATCTGTCAGGCAAGAAAACCTAAATGTGAAAGCTGTGGTTTGACTGAATGGTGTCGGTATTATCAGAATAATTTCAATAAACATTAATTTTGTCAGTTTTTATTAAGTTGCTATCTTTGTGGACTGATTACAAATAATTAAATAATACAAAAATGATAGATGAAGAATTAGTAAGATGCCGTCCTTGCGGTTATGTTATGAAAGCGAGTGATTTGGGCGAAGGTGTTTGTCCTGCTTGTGGATTGCCACATACTGTATTCGAACCATATCGTGAACGTGTTTCAGCCAACCGATTATTTATTTTAGGATTAGATATTCACCCAATCGCCATTCATCTTTCACAAACTTTTGTGGCGTTAGGACCAATGTTAATAATTTTCCATTTTTTATTCCCTGATTTTCAGGAAGTATTAGTACATTCAGTGATTACATTTTCAATTTGGGCATTACCTGTTTCGTTGGTTGCATCAACAGTTTCGGGAATAATTGACGGTATAACCCGTTTCAAAACACTGAGAACCCCAATGCTTATTTCAAAGATTGTTTATAGTGTTTTGATACTGATAACATCTACAATTCAACTTGTAATTTTCACACCGAACGTGTATTATTGGTACACAATTGTTTTAGGTCTGATTTCACTTGGCTTAGCAGTTCGTCTTGGTTTGCTTGGAAAACATCTGTTGGATGTAATATTGCCGGGAACTTATGTGCGCCGCAAGAAAAAACCATCGAAATATAATCCGAAAGGTGCTGCAGAAAAAGCAGCAATAAAGAATCAGAAACAAATAAAAACAGATAAGTCAGAAGATTAATCAATCCTTTTAAACTTGAAAAAATCCCGAAAAGAAAAATTTCGGGATTTTTTATTTTCGATATTGATAAGTGCTTTAAAAATTATACATTTGTCCTTCAATAATAAACAAATCACATGCAACCATTAGCCGAACGCCTTCGCCCACAAACTCTTGATGATTATATCGGGCAAAAACATCTGGTGGGCGAAAAAGCCATTCTGCGTCAGATGATTGAATCGGGACTTGTGGCTTCGTTTATACTTTGGGGACCTCCCGGAGTAGGCAAAACCACACTGGCTAAAAT
>CAIQOG010000400.1 GCA_903873355.1 uncultured Bacteroidales bacterium | reverse complement strand
ATAGTTGGTAGTTTTATTAGAAAAAAAATAACATTAAAGCGAAGTTGAAAAGGAGATAGACTCTGCTGAGAAGCAAACTATTAGAAATTGACTTCAGTTATACAGAAACGAGAGGAACTTCAGAATGAGGTTCCTCTTTTTCATTATCGGTATTCTAATGTAATTGCGAAAATTGATTTTATTATCTTTTAAGGTATTTTACCAATACGTTTGAAAATAACGCTACCTTTGGTATGGCTTTTTTTGATTTTGGGCGATTAGTTTTTAAAAAGTTTATTTTTTTGTAGTTGGTTTCCTAACGCAATGATTTTTGTATTTATTGGAATGCCACTAATGACTGATATCGTTTATTAGCAGCATTAGTTTGATATTCGGTCAGTCGTTTAAGCGTTGACCGTTAAGTATATTAATTGTCTTCAGACTTATTCTTCTTCTATGATATTCACTCCCCAAGCCGCTAAGTCCAACTTACAGTTTTTGACTACCGCTTTGTCGAGGATTAATTCGCGTCCATTAGGGAAAGTATAGTTGATTGTGACTGGCTTGGCTGAATAATTAAAGAAGTATCGAACTGTTTTTCCTTTTTGATTCACACCCTCTTTAATGACAATTGGGAAATATAACTTTTGCGCTTCTCCCCACAAATCAGTTTTCTTAAGTTCGTCGGCAAATATTTTCTCCAATACCGTATTGCTGGTGAGGCAACCCAAATATGTGGCCATGCCTTTTCCATATTTGTTCTGCGTAATGGCAGAATATTTGCCCCATACCGGATGATCGTAGTAAGCAAGTACTTTTGCGGTGGTAGGAGTTATCAATTCCATCCATGTATTCACTTTATTGTTTTCGCTTCCGACCTGAAATGGATCATTTTTTAAAGATACATTTTGAGGAACGGTGAATTGGCTATAGTATATACCGCAAGCTTCGCTGATAATACCAGGTTGTCGACAGGTTCTCACTTTTACATTTTGATCAGAAAAACCACTTTTGAAAGTGGAAACAATATGGCCACCATTTTCCACAAAACGGTTCAACCGTTTTAGCAAACTATCGGGTGCGGCATACAAAGCAGGCACAATCAAGAGTTTATACTTTTCAATATTCTTGCTTGAAGGATCTATAAAATCTACACCTACATTCATTCTGTAAAGTGCATCGTACATCTGTCGGAGAAGATCGTTATAACTTTTTCCTCCCGGCTTGAAACTATTAAATGCAGATAACGCCTCATTGCTAAATAGTATAGCAACGTTATTTGTTTTTTTGAGGTTGATCAGATTCGGACTGAGCCGTTGGAAATCTTTACCAATGGATTTTGCTTCCTCATAGGTTGGGTTTGGTTCAAAATCATGGCTTAGCAAACCTTTCCAGTATGTTTCTGCCGAATTATGAATAGAACTCCAGTGCCAGTATTCCACCATGTTTGCACCGGATGCCAAATGACTGAATGCCTGTAACCGTAACTGTCCAGGATATGGTGTCCACTCCGGAAAACCTTGTGCTTCTGTTTCCAGTACAAGATAGTTTTTACCACTTTTCATGGAACGAGCCACATCTCCACCAAATGAAATTTCCAAACCGGTTAATGCATCTTGAGTTGGATGATAAATGTCTATACCAGCAATGTCAAGAGCCTTGCATGCTGCAAAATGATCTACATCCGGCTGAATGCCAAACGACCAATCTTTCCAACCCAAATCAAAGTTTTGGGTCATAAACTGTTCTGGATGTTTATATTCGGCTACAATCGCAGCTTGCCAGGCCAGATAATCGGTAACCATTTTGCGCTGGAACTTGGCAAACTCACATTTTTGGCTTGCGTTGATTGACCCTACCATGGACGGAAAATCCTCCCAACTATTGATTCGATTACTCCAATAGTCAAGTCCAAATGCACGATTGACACTATCAAGCGACACAAACTTTGTTTCCATGTATTGTACAAACAATTTTTGTACTTCGGGTCCGGAAGTGTTATATGCTTTTGTTTCATTATCTAGCTGATAACCAATAATAGCTGGATGATCTTTTACATGTTCCATTATTTTCCGTATCACACGCTCTGCATAAAACCTGAAGTTGTTATTTGAAATATCCATGTTCTGGCGTGTACCATACTGGTTTTGTCCTTGTGGCGTGATGGCTAATACATCAGGGCATTTCCGAACCAACCATGTTGGCACTGCATAGGTTGGTGTACCAAGTATAACCATTATTCCGGCTTTATGCATAGCATTTAATACCCTGTCGATATTTGTAAAATCGTACACACCATCCTGCGGTTCCACCGTGCTCCATGTCGATTCGGCAATTCGAACCACATTAATACCCGCTTCTTTCATCATTTGAACATCCTTTTCCAGACGTTCGTAAGGCATATACTCATCGTAATATGCCACACCAAATAACAACTTATTTACATTTTCTTGCTGCGCAATAGCAGATTT
>CAIQOG010000399.1 GCA_903873355.1 uncultured Bacteroidales bacterium | reverse complement strand
TTCCATTGAAATAGCTGTCGGCTCTCAGATTTAATATCATACCATCTTCCATATCGTCAAGCGAATTTGTAGTTCGTAACCGTTTATTTGCAAGAAAAGTAAGTGATTCGTTGGTAGCAATGCGGTAAAGCCAGGTTGAAAGTTGCGATTCTCCACGAAAACCATCAAGTCCGTTCCATGCTTTCATGAAAGTGTTTTGGAGCACGTCGTTGGAATCCTCATGAGAAAGAACCATTTTGCGTATATGCCAGTATAGTCGCTCCTGATAAGTGCGTACCAACCTGGAAAACGCGGCAGCACGTTTATCCGTATTACTTAACTGTTTCAGCAGTTCCTCTTCGGAAATACTCATAGGTTTATTTGTTTAGAAGCTCAGACTCTTATAAATGCAAATGGTTTAAACCTGAATAATTTAAAACCTTAACATAGTCAAATTTTTGTTTGACAAATGTACAGAATTGGTTTCAAAAGTCAAAGAAAAAAAGCTTTACCAGAATAAGTCTTAAAATAACTCAAAAAATAAACAATTTGAAAATTAGTCATGTTTTGAGTTTATACAAACTTGTAATGAAGTTAATTTGTGCTAACAAACTGCACACAAAATCATAATTTGTGCAAACGTTGTAGATTTAACAGCAAGCATTGAATAGTTTTATATAAAAAAATAGTAAGTTTGGGCTCTGATTTTTCTAAAAAATAACATTAACCATTTAAATATACATTCTAATTTAATTTCATGAAGATTCACGAGTATCAAGCAAGGCAATTATTCCGGCAATATGCAATTCCGGTACCAGATAGTGTTTTATGTCACACTGTCGGTGAAGTAGAAAAAGCTGCCCGCGATTTTAATCGTATGGTGGTGGTAAAAGCTCAGGTTTTAGTAGGAGGTAGAGGAAAAGCCGGTGGCGTAAAGTTGGCTAAAAGTGTTGAAGGTGCAGTTGATGCTGCCAATAAAATTTTTGGAATGGATATTAAAGGCTGTACAGTAGAAAAAATTCTGGTGGCCGATGCTGTTGAAATTCAAAAGGAATATTATGTTGGTTTGACTATCGATAGAAATACAAAATCGGTATTATTTATGGCCAGTTCCGAAGGTGGTGTTGAAATTGAAGAAGTTGCTAAGGAAAACCCTGATGCGATTTACAAAATTCCAATCGATCCTGATTTGGGAATGACTGATTTTCTTGCCCGTAAGATTGCTTTTAAACTTTTCAGCGATATTACTCTGGTGAAACAGGCCAGGGACATTTTCAAGAAACTTTACAAATTATTTTTAGATACGGATGCTTCGCTTGTTGAGATTAATCCGCTGGTGATTACAGATGGCGGAAAATTGATGGCAATTGATGGCAAAATAAATTTTGACGATAATGCTTTGTATCGCCAACCTGCCATTGAAGCATTGAACGAACCTACCGAAGATGAAAAGAAAGAATTGGAAGCTAAAGATAGTGGCTTGACTTATATTCGTCTCGAAGGTGATATTGGTTGTATGGTAAATGGTGCCGGACTGGCTATGGCTTCGATGGATGTGATCAAACATTATGGTGGAAATCCGGCTAATTTCCTTGATATTGGGGGAAGTTCAAACCCGCAAAAGGTTATTGACGCCATGAATTTGTTGCTATCCGACAAAAATGTAAAAGTGATAATGATTAATATTTTTGGCGGAATTACGCGTTGCGACGACGTGGCACGTGGTCTGGTTTCTGCTCTCGATCAAATGAAGGTAAATATACCTATCGTTATTCGTCTCTCGGGAACAAATGCAGAAGAAGGGCTGAAAATAATCAGTAGTCACAATTTACCTACAGTTAAATCATTAAGTGAAGCGGCACAGGAAGCAATTCGTTTAGCAAAAGAAGTTAATTAGTCAATTAGTTTATAAGGTTCATTAAGTATATAAAGTTCATTATCAACAAGTCAACAAGTCAACAAATTACCAATTTACCAATCACCCAATAAATAAATCATCCAAAAGAAAAATGAGCATATTAGTAAATAAAAACACAAAATTACTTGTACAGGGAATGACAGGGCGCGATGGGAGTTTCCATACCGCAAAAATGAAAGAATATGGAACCAATATTGTGGCAGGAGTTTCGCCCGGAAAAGGTGGACTTGTTGTTGATGGAATTCCGGTTTTCAATACCGTTGAAGATGCCGTGAAAGCTACCGGAGCAAACACTTCTATTATTTTTGTTCCAGCACCATTAGCAGGCGATGCTATTATGGAAGCCGGTGATGCCGGTGTAGAACTGGTTATCTGTATATCAGAAGGTGTTCCAACGCTTGATATGGTAAAGGCAACCAATTATTTGAAAAAGAAAGGTGTGAAACTGATAGGTGCTAACTGTCCGGGATTAATTACACCGGATGAAGCACTGGTAGGAATTCTACCCGCAAATATATTTAAAAAAGGAAATGTAGGATTGATGAGCCGCAGTGGTACATTGACTTATCTGATGGTAAGTCTGCTTACTAATGCCGGACTCGGACAAAGCACCTGCGTTGGAATTGGTGGTGACCCGGTTGCGGGATTATACTATCAGGAATTACTTCAACTGTTTCAGGATGACCCCGAAACTGAAGCGATTGTACTGATTGGTGAAATTGGTGGTGATGCTGAAGAGCGTGCTGCTCAATTTATCAAGGAACATGTTACCAAGCCGGTTGTCGCCTTTATTGCCGGACAATCAGCTCCTCCCGGAAAACGCATGGGTCATGCCGGTGCTATTATTTCGAGCGGTAGCGGAACAGCCGAAGAAAAAATTGCTGCTTTCGAAGCCATTGGCGTTCCGGTTGCCCGACTTCCGATTGAAATACCGATGCTGATTAAGAAAGCATTGAAAATAGATTAAAGTAGCTAATAAAGCAGAAACGACCGCTTCGAATCTTGAAACGGTCGTTTTTTATGGTATAATGGTCAAAAATGGTTGGTAAAATTTTCTGAAATGCCTATTGGTATTGTATTATAGAAAAGTTTATTGAAATTCGTTTCAATAAACTTTTTTAATATGTCAAAAACAAGAAAAACAAGTTGTTGGGGTTGCCAAAGTTTGAATGTAATTCGCTGGGGTCAACGAGACAAAAAGCAATGTTTCAAGTGTAAAGAATGTGGGTTGTTATTTACAAGAAGCAATCCGGGAGTCAGTAAGCAGAATCGTTTTATATGGTTTCGAGACTGGATATTAGGCAAGCAAACTTATGAACAAATAAGTTCGGAAAGTGGCTACAGTATACGGACTTTAAAACGATATTTTGAATACTATTTATCTGATTATCCTACATGGAAAATCAGAACAGCCGAGAAGCTGAATTTACTCATAGACGGTACTTACTTTGCCAATAAGGTCTGTTTGGTATTGTATCGGAATCACTCGGTAAAAAGTACTCTGATGTATCGTCTAACCGATGGAGAATGGTTGGATGAAATGATAGAAGATCTACAAAATTTAGTCAACCTTGGTATTTGCATAGAGAATGTTACTTGTGACGGATTGAGTAATATAATCAAGGCTGTAAAGGCAGTAGATTCTCAAATTATCACCCAGTGTTGTGTAATTCATATACAAAGAGAAACGCTAACCTGGCTATCCAGAAATCCTCAAAGTCAGGCAGGTATAGAATTGCGCTATATTATTCAGAGACTTCATTTTATTGAAGACAGGCACTATTGGGCGTACTGGATTATTGAGTTACAACAATGGTATGATACCTATTATGATTTTATAAACCACAAAAGCTACAAGGCAGACGCTAACCGATATTGGTATACTCATAAAAGTGTGAGGAAATCCTTTATCCATATAAAAAGAGCTTTACCAAATATGTTTCATTACCTTGACAATGGGAATATCCCAAAATCAACTAATGGGCTTGAATCATTCTTTGGACACTTAAAACAGAACATATCAATACACAGAGGATTGTCCAAAGAACATTATAAAAACTACATCAAATGGTATTTATATTTCAAAAGTAATGAATAGGTTTTTAAGCCATAATTGATTACCGGTAATGAAAAAGAGGAACCTCATTGCTGAAGTTCCTCTCATTTCCGTATAATCAGAAGTCTATTCCTTGATGGGTTGCTCCTCAGCAGAGCCCAGTTCCTCTTCAACTTCGCTATAAAGTTATTGATTATTTCTAATAAAACCACCAACCATTTTTGGCATCATTACCAAAAAAGAGGAACCTCATTCTGAAGTTCCTCTCGTTTCTGTATAACTGAAGTCAATTTCTAATAGTTTGCTTCTCAGCAGAGTCTATCTCCTTTTCAACTTCGCTTTAATGTTATTTTTTTTCTAATAAAACTACCAACTAT
>CAIQOG010000398.1 GCA_903873355.1 uncultured Bacteroidales bacterium | reverse complement strand
TTGCCCGGCTTCCAGAAAGAACCATCATTCCTCGGACAGCAAATGACCGACTATGGTGCAGCACCCGGTTATGGGTTTACTTTCGGTATAATTGATAAAAACATTATCCAAACAGCGATGAATAATGGCTGGCTTTCGAAAAATGACTCGATAATAACACCTGCAACAACAGCATTTACTTCCGATTTGGATATAAAAGCTACTATTGAGCCGTTTCCAGATTTTAAAATTGACCTGAATGCAAAACGAACAGTTGCTTCTAATACAACTATTCAATATAAGTTCGAAGGTATGCCCAAAACATTTACCGGAAACTACAACATGACGATAATGGCATTGGCAACTGCTTTTAAACCTATTGGTACAGCACAGCAAAACTATAACTCCGAAGCATTTAATTCTTTGCTCTCAAATCGTCAGGTTATTGCCGACCGACTCAGAGAAGGGTACAGAAACTCTAATGTACCTCAAAATGGATTTTTGAAAGGCAATACACTGACTAATAATGAGATAATTAATAAATCGAATACAAACCTTAACTCGGCAGACGTATTGATTCCGGCATTTGTTGCAGCATATACAGGGCAGGATGTGAGCAAAGTTGAAACAAGTCCTTTCCTTTCTATTCTTAGTATTTTGCCCAACTGGCGACTTAGTTATGACGGTTTGTCGAACATTGGTTGGTTTAAGGAAAACTTTAAATCCGTTAGTCTGACACATGCTTATACCTGTCGTTACAGCGTAGGTTCTTACACGTCATATTCAACATGGGTGGCCATGAGCGATGATAATGCATTGGGTTATGTTCGCGATGTAAAGACGAATGATCCGATACCTTCCTCACCCTATGATATTGGAGATGTATCTATCAATGAACAATTTAGTCCGCTAATCGGTTTAAATGTGGCTATGAAAAACAGCATGACAGGCAAACTGGAATACCGTAAACAACGAAATGTTGCACTTAATTTATCGAGTACACAGTTAATTGAATCTACTTCGGATGAATTTGTTGTTGGACTGGGTTATCTGGTAAAGGATTTTGATGTGATTCTGAAACTTAAATCGAATCAGCAAACCAAAGTAAAAAATGACCTGAAACTGAGTGCTGATTTATCGTATAAAGATATTAAATCACTGTTGCGCAAAGTGGAAGAAAATCTGACTCAGGCTTCGAGCGGGAATAAGTTGTTTACACTTAAAATTATAGCTGATTACGTGTTTAGTTCGAAAGTGAACATTCAGCTTTTCTACGACCGTCAAATGAGTACACCACTTATTTCATCGTCTTATCCTGTTTCGTCGTCTAACTTTGGGTTAAGCTTCAAGTTTATGCTTACCCGCTGATAATAAGATTAATATTAAAGTTTTATAGACCAACTCTATTAATAAATTATAAAACAAATGAACGTACATTCATTTGTTCATGTAAAATAAATAATTTTGCACAAAAATTAATTTATGAGAAAGAAAATCCTTTTTTTAATTGTAATGGTTGGCATTAGCTTAGCTTCTTTCAGCCAGATTTCTGACCCGGTAAACTGGAGTTTCGAGTTGAAGAAAACAAGTGAAACAACAGCGGATATAAAAATTATAGCTTCTATTGAAGATGGCTGGCACATTTACGGGTTGTCAATTCCGAAAGATGGTCCGAGTCCAACCACGATTGTGTTTGAGAAAATTGAAAACGCACAAAAAACAGGTGAATTACAAGTACCATCTAAACTTGAGAAACTGTTTAGCTCTGAATTTAATATGGAAATAAACTGGTATTCTGAAAATGCCGTGTTTATTCAGAAAATCAGGTTTGCAGATGCCTCAAAAGTTAAGGTAAGTGGCTATGTGAAATTTATGGCTTGCGATGATAAAAGTTGTCTGCCTCCTTCCAAAAGGCAATTTGCACTGACTTTATCAGCAACTCCTTCAGCAAATGATTCAGAAAAAACAGTAACTACAAAACCAACAGTTACAGAAAATCAAACATCTGATTACTGGACTCCGGTAATTACTGAACTAAAGAACTTTGGCGAAACGAAAGATACAGCTACTACATCACTTTGGCTAATATTTCTGGCCGGTTTAGCCGGTGGTTTTCTGGCTTTGTTTACGCCTTGCGTATGGCCAATTATTCCTATGACTGTAAGTTTCTTTCTGAAACGTTCGGAGAACAAAAAACGTGGTCAGCGCGATGCAGTATTATACGGATTAGCCATTATTTTTATTTATGTTACACTTGGAATTCTTATTACGCTTATCTTTGGAGCAAGTGCGCTGAACAGCCTTTCTACCAACGCCATTTTCAACTTGATTTTCTTTGGATTACTCGTGTTGTTCGCCGTTTCCTTTTTTGGTGCATTTGAAATTACTTTGCCTTCTTCCTGGTCAACTAAACTGGATGCTAAAGCCGATTCTACTGCGGGATTTCTGAGTATAATGTTTATGGCTTTCACCCTGGCACTGGTATCATTTTCATGTACCGGCCCTATAATTGGTACTTTGCTGGTTCAGGTTTCTTCAACGGGTTCGGTATTAGCACCGGCTGTTGGTATGCTTGGTTTTGCAGTGGCACTGGCTATACCGTTTACCTTGTTTGCAATTTTTCCTTCCTGGTTGAAATCGCTGCCAAAATCCGGCGGTTGGCTGAATACGGTAAAAGTTGTACTGGCATTTCTGGAACTTGCTTTAGCTTTAAAATTCCTCTCAGTTGCCGATTTGGCTTACGGTTGGCGAATTCTCGACCGCGAAGTGTTCCTGGCTGTTTGGATTGTCATTTTCATCCTGTTGGGTTTTTATTTGCTCGGAAAAATTCGTTTTCCACACGACAGCGAATCGAAGCATACTTCGGTAACAGGTGTATTTCTTGCCATTATTTCATTTGCTTTTTCGATTTATATGATTCCCGGGCTGTGGGGTGCACCACTCAAAGCTATAAGTGCGTTTACACCACCACTTTACACACAGGATTTCAATTTGTATAATGACGATGTACGTCCTGCTTTTACCGATTATGAATTGGGAATGGCTTATGCTGCTGAAAAAAAACTGCCTGTTGTAATTGATTTCTCAGGATATGGTTGCGTGAATTGCCGTAAAATGGAAGCTACCGTATGGACAGATCCGGGTGTAAAAGAATTGCTGAAAAATAATTTTGTTTTGATTTCATTGTTTGTTGATGATAAAACTCCCTTATCAAAACCTTACGAAATTCAGGAAAATGGTAGAACCATGCTGATTGAAACAATTGGCGATAAATGGAGCTACCTTCAACGATATAAGTTCGGTGCAAATGCTCAACCATTCTATGTGATGCTGAATAATGAAGGGAAGCCGCTTGCTAAGGCCTTCACCTTCGATGAGAATCCGGCACATTTTGTAAAATGGTTGAAGAAAAACTGACAACTATTCCTTATTTCTGCCATTATGCCACCCGATTTCTGCCAAAAACGGAATTCGGGTGTTTTGGCAAAATTATTGTAGAATACCAATTGCTTAAAATTGAAAAAAATAAATTTTAGATATGAAAAAACAAAAACATTCAGACGAATCGTCCGAAGTAAAAGAAACGTGCGAAAATTGTGAGACATCGCAGGCAAAAGAAAGCAACGAAACAACTGATCAGGCTGCAGATCAGATTATTGATGAAATTGAACAGATGAAACTGCAATTTGACGAACTTAATGACAAGAATCTGCGTTTAATGGCTGAGTTTGACAATTACCGGAAACGTACGCTGAAAGAACGTGTAGATTTGATTAAAACGGCCGGAGAAAAAGTCTTGGCTGATTTGCTTCCTTTGGTTGATGATTTTGAACGCGCACAGAAAGCGATGGAAACATCAGAGGATATAGAGGCTGTGAAAGAAGGTATTGAGTTGATTTACAATAAATTTATTGCATTTCTGATTCAAAATGGTGTGAAAGCTATTCCAACCGAGAATGAAACTTTTGATACTGAGTTTCACGAAGCAATAACAACCTTTCCTGCGCCAACT
>CAIQOG010000397.1 GCA_903873355.1 uncultured Bacteroidales bacterium | reverse complement strand
CCATTAAATGGAAAAGAGATACAAAACTTTTGTACACTAAATTATAAAACCACTTTCCAAGTTTTTGATAAAGTACATGTAAAAGGAAAAGATGCTGCTCCATTTTATCAATTTTTATCGAGCAAAAATCTAAATGGAAATTTGAGCAGTACACCAAAGTGGAACTTTCATAAATATTTAGTAAATAGAAATGGTGAAGTGGTTGACTATTTTTATAGCACAACAAAACCCACATCAGCAAAAATTAAAAAATCGATTGAGAAATTATTGGGGAGTTGAATTTTACTTTCCGATACAAATTGTTAAGCTAAAATGTAAAGCCCTATCAATAAAGGGTTTCAGAGGTTGCGTATTTATTTGGGCAACAACTGGGCAACAAAACCCACTAAAACAAGTGCAAGTACAGCACAAAGAAAAGAAAATATTTAGTTTAGTGTAGAGTGTGTTTGTCCTTATCATAAGCAAAAGGCGAAGATAAGTTTTTACACTATCTTAATTGACTAACAACTGCTTCCAATTGTAAGCCCATATACTGGCAGAACTCTTCAACGGTAACAACTTGGTGTTGCTGCTTGTTGAAGTACTCTTTAATCCTCTTAATAAGGTATCTACCATATCTGTCGCTTTTGCCTGTGATTATCTGAATGTCTTTCGGATAAATACACAGTCTATTCATTTTTAAATTACTCTTTTCATACTCTATCCATACATCAGGTATAAAGTAAACATTGCAAAGATAATATGTTTTTGTGAGTGGTAAAAGTGTGTTTGTTGGAATAATGTGGCAATAACGGAAATGTCGGAAGTGGTTATTTGTAGAGCCTTATAAAGCGTTATAGTTTTGTATCGTGATGAAGAAAATAATTGTATCGGTTTTGTTTTTAACGGCTTTTACAGCCGCTTTTTCGCAAGAAGAAGCAAGGGTTATGAAAGTTAAGGATGGCGATACATACGTTCTTAAAACGACTGCAAAGGAGCATACAATAAGGTTATTAAATGTTGATGCTCCCGAACTAAATCAACACTGGGGTTTTAACTCTTGGCTCAATGTAAAAGCCTTGATACTTGGTAAGGTGGTAAAGTTTGAAGTATTGAAAACTGATTTGTACGGTAGAGAATTGGCAATGGTATATGTGGATGGGCAAAGACTGGATGAAATACTTATTGCAAATGGTTGGGCTTGGCACTACATCAATTTTGATACTGATGCAAGGCTTGAAGATTTGATGCGGAAAGCATCAAGCGAAAGAAAAGGACTTTGGGAATGTGGGGCTGAAAAAGTTTGTCCGCCCTGGCTATTCAGAAAGTATAATGCAAGAAACAGATACAGGTTTTGTAAAGGCTGTATCGCAACAAAAAAGTAATTACTAACAATTTAAATAAATAACAAAATGGCAAGATTAAAAGGCTTACTAAAAATAGAAGGTACATTGGATAACCTTACCTTCTACAAAACACAGGATGGACATCTTGTGAAAACAAAAAGTGGTGTATCTGGTGACAGAATAGCCAATGATCCTAACTTTCAGCGTACCCGTGAAAACGGTAGCGAATTTGGAAGCTCTGCAAGTGCTGGAAAATTACTCCGCAATGCTGTTCGTAATTTGATGATGAACGCAAGTGACAACCGTGTTACCAGTCGTTTAACGCAAATAATGACACAGATTAAAAACTACGATGCCACTTCTCCAAGAGGTGAAAGGAATGTAGGTATCGGAATTGCGGACCCAATGGCACAAGCCTTATTGAAAGGCTTTGATTTCAATGATAGTGCAACTTTGGGTAGTGTTGT
>CAIQOG010000396.1 GCA_903873355.1 uncultured Bacteroidales bacterium | reverse complement strand
TATAAAAAAAGAAGATAGTTTACAGTTTGCCCTGGAAACCAATAAATCGGGTGCCTGGGATTTGAATCTGCTGGACGGAACTGCAAGCAGAACACTGATTCATGACCAGATATTCGGGTACGAATCATTATTGCCAAAATGGACATACGAAATGTTTCTTGAGCATGTATTACCGGAAGACCGTCCGGAAGTTGAGCGTAGTTTCGGTGAAGCAATTACAACAGTTTCGGACTGGAACTTTGAGTGCCGTATCCTCCGTGCAGACGGTGAGCTGCGATGGATTTCTGCCAATGGCGGTCATAAGAAAAATCAGGAGGGCAAACCAAGCCTGATGTCTGGACTCGTAAAGGACATAACAATCCGCAAGCAGGCGGAAGAATCGTTGCAGATCAAGAATCAGATGTTCGAAGACTCTCTTGTTTCGCAGAGCTATGCTGACAGTACAGGAACAATAATCCTTGTCAATAATGCTTTCATACACATGTGGGATTATACCAGCAAAGAGCAGGCAAAAGGTAATAGCGTAGGCTCATTCTTTGCCGATCCGGCCGATGCTGTTCAGGTTCTCGAAGCGCTTGCCTCTCACGACAAATGGGAAGGTGAGTTTCGCGCGAAGCGTAATGATGGAACAACCTTTGTCTGCTACGGATTGGCAACAAGCATTCGCAACAAACAGGGAAAGCTCATCGGGTACCAATCCACTAACCTGAACATAACAAACGAAACTGAGGCGAGGGAAGAAATACACAAACTCAATGCCGAACTTGAAGATCGTGTGGTTCAACGTACCATTCAGCTCGAAATAGCCAATAAAGAGCTTGAAGCATTCAGCTATTCTGTTTCTCACGATCTGCGGGCTCCTCTGCGTGCAGTACATAGCTATACAAACATTCTGCTTGAAGATTACGAAAAGCTCCTTGATGATGAAGGGAAAAGGATCTGCGGTATTATTTCTTCCAGCGCAATTCAAATGGGTAAACTTATTGACGACTTGCTAAGCTTTTCTAGAATAGGAAGAAGTACTGTTAAATTTGAATTGGTTGACATGAAATCTTTGGCAACCTCAGTAATAAATGAAATTTGCGGTGAAAAGCCAATAAGCCGGATTAATATCAAACTGGGAAAACTATACAAAGCATATTGTGATCCCAATTTAATAAGAATTGTATGGACTAACCTGATTTCAAATGCAATAAAATACTCTTCAAAGAAACCCTTATCTGAAATTGATATAAGTTCAATCCAGAAGGACCAAATTGTTACCTATTCTGTAAAAGACAATGGTGCCGGGTTTGATATGCTACATGTACATAAGTTATTTGGGGTTTTCCAGAGATTACACGGTATGAGCGAATTTGAGGGAACCGGGGTTGGACTGGCCATTGTAAAAAGAGTTATACTGAACCATGGTGGAAATGTATGGGCTGAAGGCGAAGTTGGTAAGGGAGCAACTTTTCATTTCAGTCTGCCGGTGAGTGAGAAGACGAATTGATTTAGAGACTGTGAGACTACATGACCCTCAAGACTGCAAGACAACCCGAGATGGAGGCGCTATTGAATCACTCAACTCGGTTGAGTAGGTGCGTAAAAAAAACTCATTAAAAAACTCAACGTTTATCGTTGAGTTTTTTAATGAGTTACTGTGCTTTATTGAGCAATGGGATTTTGAAGTTCCCAGCTCTGCTCAGTTCTGCGCAAATTTGGTCTATGATTTGCGGACCGGACGGGACTCGAACCCGCGACCTCTGCCGTGACAGGGCAGCATTCTAACCAACTGAACTACCGATCCTTATTTATATTCACTTAAGCTACTGTTGCCTAAGTACATTTACAGGCTGTAAAATTAACCAGCGTAAATACTCTTTATTACATTTTTTTAAGCGCTTCTCTTCAATTAATGCTGCTCGTTTATCATTAAACTTACGCACAAAAATTAATTTCCAAGGCATCTTTGATCGTGTAAACTGACTTTCACCCCGATTATGCTCCGCAAGCCTTTTTACATAATCTTCTGTACTCCCCTTGTAAAAATCACCATCAATCTCACTTTCTAATATATATACATAAAACATAAAAGAACTTTTCTACCTCGAACCCGTCTCGCCTCAGGCGAGATGATTGGGCAGCATTCTAACCAACTGAACTACCGATCCTTCTGATTTTCCCTAAAAACAGGCAAAATTCCGTTTTTTAGGGACGGCAAAGATAGGTTTTTTTGTCTTTTACTTCAAAACTTTTATAAAATAATTGTAAGCGCTAATTTTACAAACTATCTTTCAGTTTTAAGTGACATATATATCATTAAATTGTTAAACTTAACCGGCAAAAGCAGTACATGATTGAGCTAAAAAAACGACAATTTCTCGACTTCGAAAAGCCTATTAAAGAGCTATACGACCAGATTGAACAACTTAAGGTCACTTCGGAAAAATCGAAGACCAATATGAGTGGTGCTATCAGCATGCTCGAGGACCGAATAGTAGAAACAAAGAAACACCTCACCGCCAATCTTACCCCCTGGCAAAAAGTACAACTGAGCCGGCATCCCGACAGGCCCTA
>CAIQOG010000395.1 GCA_903873355.1 uncultured Bacteroidales bacterium | reverse complement strand
GCAAAGATACGATAAACTAATCAAAATATATTCGGTTTGACTCATATTTATACAATCAGTACGACAGAATTTTGTATCTTTGTTCATTGTTCATAATCAGACAGATAGAAATGTTCGTTGATATTCACACCCATAAATCCACCAAATCTGAATTTCCTACTATCCGGAATCTTACTTTTCAGGAAGCTATAATTGTTTTTTCTTCGCCTGAAAATGGATTATTTTCTATCGGAATTCATCCATGGAATGTTCATGAATTTTTGGATAACGAATTCTCAGAATTAAGAAAATGGTTGACTGACAGCAGGTTTGTTGTCATTGGTGAATGCGGATTGGATAAAAATAGTGAAGCAGTACTTGAATCGCAAATTTCGGTTTTCAAAAAACACATTATTCTTTCCGAGGAATTTCACAAACCATTGATAATACATTGCGTAGGCTGTTTCAATGAGCTGATGATGCTACGAAAAGAAATGAATCCACAGCAACTCTGGATTATTCACGGCTTTCGCGGAAAGCCCGAACTTGCTCAACAGATATTAAAATCCGGTTGTGCTTTGTCTTTTGGCGAGTATTTCAATGAAGAATCAGTACGCCTCACTCCTATTGATAAACTTTATGTTGAAACCGATGAAAGCAGCCTGCCTATTGAAGAAATATACGGCAGGATAGCCACAGTCAAAAACCTCTCTCCTGAACTTTTGACAGCTGGAGAAGTTTTATATAATCAATTTATTACTACCGGATAAAGTCAACTGACTATTTTCGGTAATTTTGCCTCTGTTGGCAATTATTAATTATTCATTTTTATTTATTAATCGCTTATTATGTATCTTTGCGTTCTTAAAATTCACACAGAACCAGTTTCATGAAACGAGCAAGAGTGCGAACATTCACCAAAGACAGTGAAAATCTCACATGCGAGTTCCATACGACCTTTAAAAATCAATTATTTACATATGAAAAAATTAAGCATCCTTTTCATTTTCAGCATAACATTAAATTTAGTTTCGGCACAGGGCATTTCCATGATGCAGCTTCGTAAGTTAACGGATGCTCTTTCAGCCATTTCCTACAATTATGTCGATAGCATTAACGACAAAAAACTGATTGAAAGTACAATTTCTTCTGTGTTGAAAGAACTTGATCCGCACTCAACATTTATTCCGAAAGAAGAGATTGACCGTGTTCGTGAACCGTTGGTTGGCAGTTTTTTTGGTATTGGAATCCAATTTCAGCAAATGGAAGATACAATTATGGTAATTCAGACCATTGCAGGTTGTCCTGCTGAAAAAGTGGGAGTTTTACCCGGTGATCGTATTGTATACATTGACAATCAACTTGTTGCCGGTGTAAAAATACAAACATCGGATGTATTCAAAAAGCTGCGTGGACCGAAAGGAACAGAGGTGACCATAAAAATTCGTCGAGGTTCTAAACCGGAGTTACTGGAATTTAAAATTATCCGCGATAAAATTCCGGTTTACAGCGTGGATGCCAATTATATGATTGACAAAAATATTGGGTACATCAAAATCAATAGTTTCGGGGCTAAAACTATGCAGGAATTTCAAACGGCATTTGCCAATCTGCAGAAAAAGGGCATGAAACATCTGATTGTGAGTTTGCAGGGCAATGGTGGCGGATATCTGAATACAGCTCAAATGCTTGCTGACGAGTTCTTATCCAAGAATAAACTTATCGTTTACACCAAAGGTTTAAATCAACCTAAGAAAGTGGAAAGTGCCACTGCCCTTGGTGGTTTCGAAACCGGAAAACTGATTATTCTGGTTGATGAATACTCTGCTTCGGCCAGCGAAATTGTTTCGGGAGCATTACAGGATTGGGACAGAGCTATTATAGTGGGTCGTCGCACATTTGGAAAAGGGTTGGTGCAAAATGAATTTCAGTTGATTGACGGTTCGGTAATGCGACTGACCATTGCCCGTTACTATACACCTTCAGGCCGATGTATTCAGAAATCGTATAAAGGTGGTTATGAAAAATACGAACATGATTTGGCTGACCGATTTAAAAAAGGTGAATTTCTACATGCCGATAGCATTCATTTGCCTGATTCGCTAAAATTTCAGACATTAAATCTGAAACGAACCATTTACGGTGGTGGTGGTATTATGCCAGATATCTTTGTTCCGCTCGACACCATGCAATTTACTAATTTTTACCGGAAAGTGGTAGGCAAAGGAGTTGTAAATAAGACTGTTGTTCAATACATTGACAAAAACCGTGAGAATCTGAAACAGAAATTTCCAACTTTTGAAAAATATAAAAAAGAATTTATGGTTGATGAATCATTTATGAATCAACTTATGAGCAATATTGAAAAAGAAAAAATCAAAGTTGATTCAGCCCAGTTAGCACTATCCAAACCACTTATTAAGCTTCAGTTAAAAGCTCTGATCGCGCGCGACTTGTGGGAAATGAATGAGTTCTATCAAATTATGGATGCCGACAATGAATCGTTGCAGAAAGCGGTTGAAATTCTTCAAACTCCTGGAGCTTACGAGAAAATACTTAAATAGTTCAATGTTTCGTGTTCATCGTTTAGTGTTTGCAAAACATGGAACACGAAACGCCAAACATGGAACATGATAACTTATCTTCAAACCCATTGGATCGAAATTGTCGGGGCTATTCTGAGTTTGATCTACCTCTACCTGTCTATTAAGGCAAAAGTAAGTCTGTGGTTCTTCGGAATTATCTCGTCGCTGTTTTACATCGTGGTATTTTATCAGACTAAGTTTTACGCCGACATGAGTCTCCAGTTTTACTATGTGTTTATAAGTATTTACGGCTGGACACATTGGACACATGGCAAATCGGGGAAAGAAGAACTGACCACAACAATCATGACAAACCGCGACTGGCTGATTACCATTGTGGGAACGGTGGTGGTTTACGTAATTTATTACCTCATTCTGGCTAATTATACCGATTCACCAATTCCAAAATCCGATGCACTGGTTGGTGCGCTGAGTGTCATTGGTACCTGGATGCTTGCGAAGAAATTTATTGAAAACTGGTTGATGTGGATCTTAGCCGACGGACTGTGCATTGGTCTTTACCTGTACAAAGAACTATACCCCACCGCAATACTTTTTGTTATATACACCGTAATGGCAGGAGTTGGTTATTGGGAATGGAAAAAAACGATTCAATGTGCCGATATGTCAGTTTCATAATTGGCAAATTATCATAAATACGCCTGCATACCTATCAGTTTCTTATTTCCCTCTTTTTTCCAGAACCAGTTATTCACCAGATAGGTTACATACGCACTTCCTGCACCTACAACAGCTCCTGCCAATACGTCTGAAGGATAATGAACACCCAAATTCATTCGGGAATAGCCCACTGAACATGCCCATAACATACTTGGAGCTATCACATACCAGCGTGGATATTTGAGGCAAAGTGCAGTAGCTGTGGAAAATGCAAGCGAAGTATGACCGGAAGGAAACGAAAGGTCAGTTTCTAATGTGTAAGACTTAATAGTTGGATCATTTAGTGTAATTGGTCGTGGCCGGTTAATCGAGTACTTCAATCCTTGAGTAATAACTCCACCAACGCCTATGCTGACTCCCACGTAAAGCGCATCTTTCAACAAATCATCATCCTTCTCAATTAAAGCAACAACGCCCATTGCAAGAGGAACTCCGATGGCAACTTCTGTGGTGGTATTTGAAATCAGTTTAGAAAAACCAACGGTGGAAGTATTGCTGTTAATACTTCGTAATATCTCAATATCGGCATTTTGAGCCTTAAGTTCTGTACTTATTACTAAAAATGTACAGCAAAGCAGAATAATTGTCGTAAATTTGCACATATTTTTTCCGGCAAAGATAAATAAAAAAGTCAAAGGTATTGAACTATCCAATACTTGACTACTCGTTTACCTGTTTACTGAATAATGTTCAAAATCGCAATACTCGGACCGGAATCAACCGGAAAATCTACACTAACACAAGCATTAGCCGAATATTTTCAGGCACAATGGGTTTCAGAGTATGCACGTGAATATGTTGAAAATCTGAAAGCTCCTTATACTTTTGAGGATGTTTGCAATATAGCCCGAAAGCAAATTGAACAGGAAATTGTATTCGAAAATTCATATTCTACTGACAAGTACGTTTTCTTCGATACCGAACTGATTATTACGAAAGTATGGTTTGAATACAAATACAACACAGTGCCGGCATTTGTAACAGAACGACTGAAAACAGGATTTTTTGATTTGTATTTGCTTTGTACGCCCGATTTGCCATGGGAAGCTGACTCAGTGAGGGAACACGGAACAGATCGTGATTTCTTCTTTGATTGGTACAAACGCGAAATTGAACAAACCGGAAAACCTTATGTTATTGTAGAAGGCATTGGTGAAGATCGGATTCGGAATGCAATAAGTAGTGTAAACCCGTTTTTTAAAAAATAAATCCTGTAACTATTTATGGATAACATCTTAACTGAAACAATTGACAAACTCTCTATTCCTGAGGGTTTTAGGGAAGTATGCCACGAATGTGGAACAAAAGATTCAATGCCTTCTGTTGATATTTTAAAAGAGTTTGTGCTGATTGCACGTTCCATTTTGTTCCCCGGTTACTTTGGCGATCCGGAAGTGAACGAACATACCATGAGATGTCATATTGAAAATAATATCAATCATTTAAATTCCATACTTCGCCAGCAAATCAAAGCGGGTATCTGTTTCAGTTTTAACGGAGAATCGCACGATATGAAAAAAGTGGAAGAAGAAGCCATCGATAAAACCAATATTTTCTTAACACTGCTTCCTGAAATCCGCGATAAACTGCATACTGATGTAGTTGCAGCTTATAACGGCGACCCTGCTGCCAAAAGTTTCGGAGAAGTGATTTTCTGTTATCCAAGCATACGGGCAATCAGTAATTATCGAATGGCTCATGCGCTGTTGAAACTCGACGTGCCACTTATTCCACGTATCATTACCGAAATGGCTCACTCCGAAACAGGCATAGATATTCACCCCGGTGCTACGATTGGCGATTATTTTACAATCGATCATGGTACAGGTGTAGTTATCGGTGAAACTGCAACTATTGGTAATAATGTAAAAATGTATCAGGGCGTAACACTCGGAGCAAAAAGTTTCCCGCTGGACGAAGACGGAAATCCGATAAAAGGGATTCCACGCCATCCGCACATTGGTAACAACGTGATAATTTACTCCAACTCCACTATTTTGGGAACAATAACCGTGGGTGATGGAGCAGTTATAGGTGGTAACCTGTGGGTGGACTCCGATGTACCTGCCGGAGCAAAACTGGCACAGAAAAAGTAAATTGGTTGATTGGTAATAAAATACTACAATTCATAATTGGAAATTGATAATTGATAATATAATCATGGAATTCGAAATGATTGCCAAAACCTTTCGGGGTTTGGAGGAAGTGCTGGCTACAGAGTTGATGCAACTTGGAGCAAATAATGTGCAGTTGCAACGGCGTGCCGTAAGCTTTACCGGTGATAAATTAATGTTGTACAAAGCCAATCTTTATTGCCGTACTGCTTCACGGATTCTGAAACCAATCCTGACTTTTGACGCTTCGAATCCTGATGAAGTTTATGAACAGGTAAAAAAGATAAACTGGACTGACTTCATGGAAGTTAACACCACTTTTGCTATCGATTCTACTGTTTTTTCTGAAACTTTCCGTCATTCAAAATTCGTGACCTACCGCGTGAAAGATGCTATAGCTGACTGGTTTTCAGAAAAATTCGACCAACGTCCGTCGGTACGATTGGATGGTGCTGAGTTGATGATAAATATCCATATTGCTGAGAAAAAATGTACGCTCTCACTCGACAGCTCCGGAGAATCACTCCATAAACGGGGATATCGTGTGGCTCAAACCGAAGCTCCGCTCAATGAAGCTCTGGCAGCAGGGATGTTGCTTCTGGCCGATTGGAAAGGACAAACCAATTTTGTTGACCCAATGTGTGGTTCAGGAACACTTTTAATTGAAGCTGCACTGATTGCGCTCAACATTCCGCCCGGAATTTACCGTTCGTCATTCGCTTTCGAAAAGTGGAAAGACTTTGACAGTGAGCTTTTTGACATGTTGTATAACGACGATTCCAATGAACGAGCATTTGATTTTAAAATCTATGGTTCTGACAATTCTCCTTTTGCCATAAAAATAGCCGAACAAAACATTAAGAGTGCAGGGCTGGCCAAACATATTCAGTTACAATTAATGCCTGTCCAAAAACTTGAAGCTCCTGCAGCAGAATGTATGGTGGTTACAAATCCACCTTATGGTGAGCGTATTACATCCGACGATATTTACGGACTTTATGCAGCATTGGGTACAACATTAAAACATAAGTTTGCCGGAAGTTCAGCCTGGATTATCAGTTCGCACGAAGAATGTTTAGAAAAAATTGGATTGAAACCAACAGAACGCATCCGCCTGCTCAACGGCTCGTTGGATTGCTGGTACAATCGCTATGATATATTTGCAGGGAAACGAAATGATTTCGTGGCAAAGAAAAAATCAAATCCATAATCCATTCAGAAACAAAATGTTGATTTACAGGCAGTTTTAATTGATAATTATTAATTATTAATTATTAATTGAATGTGAGTTTGCCATTTCCAAAAAATTCCTTACTTTTGCACCGCAATTGCCCAGATGGCGGAATTGGTAGACGCGCTGGTCTCAAACACCAGTGGATTCACTTCCATGCCGGTTCGATCCCGGCTCTGGGTACAGGAACGGAAGAAGCAGATATTTTATCTGTTTCTTCTTTTTTTTGTCCCTTTAAATAACTGGTTTCCTGAAATATAACATCAAGAACTTTGTTGTAAGAATTGGTTCGATATTCATTTCCGTCAAATTCAATTTTATTTGGGAACATCAAACCAATAATATTAATTTTATCCTCTAAGTCAGCTGTATTAAGTATCCCCCCTAAATTGGCTAACAGATTCACTGAGTAGTCAAATTTTTGTTCCAGATTGTTTTTTGATAGTTGAGTTAAACGAAAGATATTATTTTCACACTCCAAAATACGAGTTTTAATACCTTCCACCATCCTATTATAGCTTTCAAACTCTATTTTTCCATCAGAATAATCAATATCAATTTTTTCAATTCGTTGTTCTTCATTTTTTTTCTTCGTAATTGCTTCTACTATTTCTCTGTTTACATCCTTATTTGAATCTGAATTCACTTCACTAAATATAGTAGCATACAACTTTAAAATATCATTATTGGGCTTTAATGAATGGACATATTTAATAAAAAGTTCATTGGATTTAATCGCATTTTTATTGAATTTATTGCAGTTTGGACATTTGTAGTATGGATATTCACCACCGTTACCTTTACTATAACAACCAGTTAGACCCATTCCACAATGAGGACATTTCAAAAAGCGTCTTAAATAAAATTCATCTGTTGAGGTTTTACACAGTTTCGGTTTCTTCTTTTTCAATTCGAAATGTAATTCTTGAACTTTCCAGAACGTTTCTTCATCTATTAGTGGTTGGTGAATTCCATCAGTCCAATGCTTTGGTTTATCCTTCCAAGCCATCACAGAAACTTTACCTATGTAGAATTGATTTTTTAGCATGTCGGGGAAAGCACTCTTCTGCAATTTTAAGCCTCGTTTATAACTCTCTATCCGAATAACTTCTATAGATTTAACCCCTTTAGCTGCTTCTTGAAAAGCCCATTGAACATGCTTTGCTTCTTCCTTATTGATTACTGCTCGTTTGTTCCGTTCATCCGACCTGTCATTTATATAACCCTTCGGAGCTTTATTGGTGCATTTACCAGAAAGTTGAGCTTTGTATGTGCCTTCTTTTGTTCGAATGCTTATGTTATTTCTTTCAGCTTCTGGAATTGCCAAATACATTGCCAGTAATAAAATATTATTTGGATTTTCAAAATCAAGCGGTTGTTCGGAAGAGTTAAGTTGAATTTTGTGTTTTTTAAAAAACTCAATTTCGTGTAGTGACAGACCCAAATCACGTGAAAACCTATCCCAACGTAGAAAGAGTATCAATTCAATATTATTGCCTTTTACCTTACAAATATTGCGAAGATTTTTCCACCCAGTTCGGTTAAAATTTTTCCCGCTTTTGTCATCTCTTATTATTTCTACGATTTCATATTCCATTATTTTACAATACTCTTTTAATCTCATTTCTTGATAATCAAGACTATTATTGAACGATTGTTCGTCCGTACTTACACGACAGTATACAATTACTTTTTTCATTTAGTTAGGTTTAAGTTTGTTGTTATTTTAGTTTCTATTTTAGCCAATTCATATAAAAATGCAAGAATTGGAGTTATCTCTTCATCCGACAATGAAACAAAATTTTCAAATTGTCGTACATCTTTTGGTTTTAGTTTTACATTCTCATACTCCTGCATTGGTTTAAATGGTTAATACTTTTATTATTTATCTCAGATACCTTGTAAAGCATTAATAATAGATGCCAAGTGCTACCGCCACATCTATATGCTACCGTCATTTTCATAATTTTTTATTTTAGATTTTGTTATTTAGTTTTCAAGAAATTCAGACACAAACAAATGTACAAATATTTTATGTAAAAAACAAGTTTACTCACGGACTAACTTTACATACAAGTGTTAATTAATGTTAACAAAGCGTTTCATTGCTAGACTTGATATACTTATTCACATTTTTAGAGTGTACCCCAAAATATGAATCGTTTAGAGTGATATTTATGTGAAAACACTTGCATATTCCAATAATTATTCATATATTTGAAGTATAAATAGTACTAATCTAAATTTGTGAGTATATGAATATTTTATATTGTCGGGTTTCCAGTATCGACCAAAGGACAGACCGCCAACGAATCAATGAATCGGATTTTAAACTAGTTGTTGAAGACAAATGTAGCGGTTCAATCCCATTTTTTCAGAGAGAGGGTGGAAAGGAGATTGCAAAGCTAATTGATAACGGAATCGTAACTTGTTTATCCGTCTGGACAATTGACAGGTTAGGACGTAATCTTAGGGATATACTTAATACGATTCATTTCTTTACGGAAAGAAACATCCCAATAGTATTTCTTAGTCAGGGCTTGCGTACTATGGATGAAAACGGAAAGGAAAATCCTATTGCAAAGCTAATGATAAGTATTCTCGGCACGGTTGGAGAAATGGAACGCTCGCAAATTCGGGAACGTCAATTAGAAGGAGTACGGATAGCAAAACTTAAAGGAGTTTACAAAGGGAGAGTAGAGGGAACAACAGAGGATGTTCACACATTTTTAGACAAGCCAAAAAACAAAAAAGCCCTTGAATATATAAAAAAGGGGTATAAGTTAACCGAAGCTGCTAAATTGGCTGGTGTGCACATAAACACGATAACAAAAATCAAAAAGCTTGCCTTTGTAAATAAATAACATTAAAATTTGTAAATTATAAAATTATTCATACATTTGCATTCATTAAAATAACTCGTCTGTTATAGCGATAGCAGCATTACATATTTGCAAAGCGTTAGCTTTTGTTCTTGCCTCTTAAAACGACCAAATTTTTATATACAGCAAAGAATAAGTTAGTAAACGCCTGCGCCAAATGGCGTGGGCTTTAACTTATTATTGTTGTCGGGTACTTGGTCGTACCTAAGAGGCGTGATACGGTTGAAGTACCACGCTTTTTTTATGTCCAAAAGAGAATAGGTTAATATATGCGAATGCCAAAAAGCTTAGAGTAGGCACAATTAAATCAACAAAGTATGAAAAAACAATTATTTATTCTGGCTGTGCTATCTGTTGCATTGTTTTCGTGCAAAAGCAACAATGATGTAGAATCACTTGTAACCGTAATGCTGAACCCTTCTTTTATCTCTTTAAGCGAAGGCAGTAACGAACCAATGAAAGTAAAAGGTGACAGGCTTATGAAAATGAAATCAGCAACCGCAGCTGATTCGGTGGTATACGCTATTCAGGTGTACGAAAACGATGCACCCAGTTATTACGGGCTATTCAACGATGTAAGCAAAATGGAACTGGCTCTCACTACGTCTAAAACCTATAAATTTAAAGTTTCAGCCTATAAGACAGGAACAGGAAAAGGGCTGAAAGCGGTTGTAGATACAGCAGGTACTAATTATTTTTTACCGAACAAAACGCCTTTAAAAAACAAATTCATTAAAGGTGATGCGCTGAAAGACATTGACTTAGCAAGCAGTATTGGAATGAGTGCAGCTACCAAAGCCTATCCAGAGGTGGATGCGTTTTATTCAACCAAAACGATAATATTAGACAAAGGCACTACCAGTATTGATTTCACCTTGCTTCGCATGGGATTTGGTATTAACTTCATGGTGGATGCTCTGACTTCTGGCAGCATGGAGATATACTTAGGTGATGATACTTTGAAGTTAAATAGCACTAAAACCTCTGTTTATACCGTTCGACAATTTGCAACTTCAACTAACACATTCACGAACATTAATACTAATGCCAATATATTTGGGGATTCAATAGCTATAACAGCTAAATGGACAAGTGCAAGCGGAACTATCGTTACCGCAGCGGGGAAATATAAGTTTTTTAGGAATTATCAGAAAACGATAAATATCCAGTTGAATAGCCTAATAAATAACCTAAACTTTGAGAATTGGAAATTTCCAGTAGATGGGCTTATGGCATGGTATCCTTTTAATGGGAATGCCAATGATGAAAGTGGAAATGGAAATAATGGAGTAGTTAATGGAGTTGCTTTGACTACTGATAGATTTGGGAATATTAATAGCTCGTATAATTTTAATGGCTCATCATTTATACTTATTCCTTACAGCAGCTCATTTAATTATCCTAATT
>CAIQOG010000394.1 GCA_903873355.1 uncultured Bacteroidales bacterium | reverse complement strand
GTTCTTTCATCATTTCCACAAATAGTATCGAAAACACAAATTAAATGAAGATCGCATTTTCAATGAAAACATTAAAAACGATTACCATACTGGCAGTTCTCCTGTTTTCCATATTTGGACAGGCACAAACACCGATGAAATTTATTCATCCGGGTGGCGTTGTTGGCCAGACCGAACTCGATTTTGTAAAAGCAAAAATTCTGGCGAAACAACAGCCGTGGTATAAGGCTTTTCTGGCTGTAAAAGCAATGGCAAAACCCGGAACAAATGCCATGGAATACATCGATTCGCACGACGACAATGGCGATGCAGCCCTATCAAAAGATGATGCACTAAAAACTTATGCCAATGCTTTGACCTGGTATTTCACCGATCAGCAGATTTATGCCGAACAAGCCATTGCCTTGCTAAATTCATGGACGATATTAAAAGGTTTTAACAATGGTACCGATCAGGATAAATTACATGCAGGATGGATCGGAGCACTCTTTGGTCCGGCAGCTGAAATCATGCGCGATTATCCGGGATTGGAAGCCTGAAGATAAGGCAAAGGTTCAGGAAATGTTTAAACGTGCATACTATCCGCAGTTAAAAACTGCAAGTACATGGAATGGAAATGTCGATTTAACCCAGATTGATGCCCTCATGAACATTGCTGTTTTCAACGAAGATGAGGTGGCTTTCAATCTTGGAATTTCGAGACTAAAAAAGAGAAATCCGGCATATTTCTATTTGGCAAGCGATGTAGCCAGTTCGAGAAACTATGGAGGAAGCAGCTTTCCCGGTTCATGGTCAAGTCCTACTTTACTACTTGATGGTCTGACTCAGGAGACCTGCCGCGACAATGATCACCATGCTCCGTATGGAATGGGATCTGCCATTCATGCGGCTGAAGTTGCATGGAATCAAGGGGTAGATGTTTATACTGAGAATACCAAACGGTACACGTCAACCATGGAATTGATCGCCACCCAAATTCTGACCGGTGAGATGCAGGGTACTTGTGCAAACAACAAAACCAGTGTTGAGTACCTGGCTACCTGGGAAATTGGGTACAATCATTATCACAACCGAAAAGGAATTGCCCTGCCAAATACAGAAAAGCTGATTAAAGATAAAATCAGAACTCAAGCTTCGTCATACCTGAATATTTTCTACGAAACACTGACTCATGCCGACATTGTATATCAAACGACATCTGCAGAAAATCCTGTTCAAAGTCCGGCAATTTGGGTATTTCCCAATCCGAGTGATGACGGACTTTTCCGAATCAATAAGGAAGTGAATTGGGAGGTTTACAACATTTCAGGTTACAAACTTAAATGTGGGAGAGGGAATACAATCGATTTTTCGAACCAGACCAATGGATTTTATTTCCTGAAAACAAACAACCAGATAACTAAATTAATCATAGACTAATTCAATAACCGTAAATTCAATGAAAGTATTATTTATAGGTGGAACAGGAAATATCAGTAGTTCGGTGAGCCAACTGGCAATCGAAAAGGGAATTGATCTTTACCATCTGAATCGCGGAAACCGGCCATCGGTTGAAGGCGTGAAGGAAATCATTTCTGACATCCGGAATGTGGAGCAAACCCGGAAAGCGCTTGCCAACCACGAGTGGGATGTGGTGGTAAACTGGATTGCATTCACTCCGGAAGATGTTTCGCGCGACCTTGAACTTTTCGAAGGCAAAGTCGGACAATACATTTTTATCAGTTCGGCTTCGGTGTACCAAAAACCTCCGCTGAATCTATTCATCACCGAATCCACTCCGC
>CAIQOG010000393.1 GCA_903873355.1 uncultured Bacteroidales bacterium | reverse complement strand
CTATCAAAACGAAAACTCCTTGGTTACAACAACTTCGTACACTACTGACGATTATTTTACTTTGCTGGATGATAATGAAGGCAGTCAGATTCCCTTTAATTTGATGGATTTAGGTATTGGTCGTTTACCGGTAATTACAACTCAACAAGCAACGGATGTTGTATCCAAAATTGTAAATTATATTGATAACAAAGAAAAAGGAAACTGGAAAAATCAATTGTGTTTTCTGGCAGATGATGGCGATATGGCACTTCACATGAAGCAGGCTGACAGTATAACTAATTTAATTGCAAAAAATAATCCATCATATCAGCTAAATAAAATCTATCTGGATGCCTATCAACAAGAGGTTAGCGCAAGTGGACAATCATATCCGATTGCTAAAAATCAATTATTGAGTTTAATTCAGAAAGGTGTATTCTTACTCGATTTTACTGGTCATGCCGGTGCTACAGGCTTAACAAATGAATCTGTTCTTTCACTCGGAGATGTTAAGAAGATGACTAACTCTCATTTGCCTTTAATGATTGGTGCTACTTGTGATTTTCTACAATTCGATGTTCAGACCGTTTCAGGAGGAGAACAATTTGTACTTAATCCTTTAGGTGGTGGTATTGGTATTTTGTCGGCAGCTCGTCCTGTTTATGCTTCACAAAATTTCGATTTAAACAGGCAGGTGTGTGATAATCTTTTCAAAAGAGTAAATAACAAACAACAAAGAATCGGTGATATTATTTCAAGTGCAAAAAATACTATTGGAACACAGCTTAATAAACTTTCCTACCTGTATATGGGTGATCCTGCACTGATGTTGAAGTATCCGACAAATTACAAAGTGTTAACATCAAAAATTAATCAAAGTACGACTTTTGGTAATGATACTCTAAGAGCTTTATCAGTTGCTACAGTTTCCGGTTATATTGCAAATGATAGTGGTGATACTATCACAAGTTTCAATGGTACAGTACAAGCCACGGTTTTTGATAAAGTTCAGAGAATTACAACTTTAAATAACGAAGGTGATGGCGGAATGACTTATTCGGACAGACCAAATACATTATTTTCCGGGAAAGCTGATGTGAAAAACGGAATTTTCAGCTTCTCTTTCATGTTGCCAAAAGATATAAAATACAATTATGGTGGTGGACGTATAAACTATTATGCATCTGATGATATAAACAATGTTGAAGCACAGGGATATTTCGAAAATCTAACTGTTGGAGGAACAACAAAAAACTTCATAGATGAAACCGATGGGCCATCTGTTAATATGTATTTGAATTCAGACCAATTTGTTTCCGGTGATAAAGTAAACGAAACGCCTGTATTTATTGCAAATATAAAAGATATCGATGGGATTAATACTGTAGGTAGTGGAATTGGTCATGATATAAGGTTAACTGTTGATGAAGACCCTACTCAGTCTTATGTTTTGAATGATTATTATCAGGCTGCTGCCAATAGTTATACAGATGGCACGTTGACCTATAAAATGCCGCAAATGCTTGATGGTAAACATACTCTTACTTTTAAAGTTTTTGATTTGTTGAATAATTCAACAACAGTTTCTGCTGATTTTGAAGTGGTTACAGGCCTTACTCCTAATATCTTCTCAATCTACAATTATCCAAATCCGGTAAGAACGAAGACGAATATTGTTGTTAAGCATGATAGACCTGAAACGGTATTGAGTACATTGGTTGATATATTTGACTTATCAGGTCGGAAAATATGGTCATTCAGTCAGTTAAATGCAGATGATATTGTTTGGGACTTAAATTCGAATATTGGTCAGAAAGTTAAGCCGGGTATCTATTTATATCGTGTCAGTATTAAAACTTCCGATAGTGATATAAGCTCAAAAACAAACAAAATGCTAATTGTTGAATAATAAAATCTTCTTTTTCTCGTTAATCTTTTACTTATTAAATTATTTTTAGTAATATTGCACCCTTAAAATAAAATTTTCAGATGAAAAATAACCTCTTGACATTGTGTGTTTTAGCTTTATTTTCTGTTAGTACTTTTGCTCAAAATGACAATAATAATCCAATTGTTACGGCAGTACCATCACTTTCAATAGCTCCCGATGCTCGTGGTGGCGGTATGGGTGATGTGGGTGCAGCAACCACTCCTGATGTGAACTCACAGTATTGGAATCCGGCTAAATATGTATTTATGGAAAGTGAAACGGGAGTATCATTATCCTATACTCCATGGCTTCGAAAATTGGTTGGAGATATCGATTTAGCATATTTGTCAGGTTATTACAAGTTTGACCAACGTCAGGCTTTAAGTATGTCATTACGTTATTTCTCGTTGGGTGATATTACATTGATGGACCAGTTAGGTATGCCACAAGGTTCTGCTCATCCGAATGAATTGGCTGTAGATGCTGCCTATTCCCGCAAACTTTCCGATAAACTTTCTGCTTCTGTCGCTTTACGATTTATTTATTCCGATTTAAATAATGGAATCAATCTTTCCGGAGGTACCGAAATGTATCCGGGTATGGCGGTCGCAGCAGATATTGCAACCTATTACAGAACTGCAATTCCTGTTTCGGGAGTCGATGGCACATTAGGATTGGGGTTGAATATATCTAATATCGGTTCGAAAATTTCATATGATGGTAATTCAACATCAAACTTTATACCTACTAACATGAGACTTGGTGCATCGTTTGATTATCCGATAGATAATTACAATAAAATTTCGGTAAGTGCCGATTTAAATAAATTATTGGTTCCTACTCCCAAACAAAATGCTACCGCTCAAGACATTCAGGCATATAACGACATGTCACCACTAACAGGTATTTTCAATTCATTTTATTATGCACCACGCGGTTTTGCTGAAAAGATGGAAGAAATTATGTGGTCAGTTGGTGCTGAATATGCATATAATAATCAGTTTTTTGTTCGCGGTGGATATTTTAATGAAAATGTAAACAAAGGAAATCGTCAGTATTTTACTGCCGGTGCAGGTTTTAAACTTAATGTTTTCCAGTTGGATGCATCGTATGTGATTTCAACTTCGCAAACAAACCCATTGGACCAAACACTTCGTTTCTCGCTTTCGTTTGACTTGTTTGGACTGAAGAATCTTGTAAAATAAAGAGATTTAATTCACAATTAAGAATGTGTAATTCATAATTGTTAAGGAATTAAATAATAGAATAGCGGTTGAATGCTTCCAGACAGGTTGACTTCAACCGTTTCTTCATTAAGAGTTGTAATTATGAATTCAATAAGAGTTGGTTTTGGGTACGATGTTCATGCTTTTGCTGAAGGCAGAGAGCTTTGGCTTGGTGGTTTAAAGATTGAACACTCTGTTGGTTTGCTTGGACATTCTGATGCCGATGTTTTGATTCACGCTTTGTGTGATGCCCTGCTTGGTGCAGCTAATTTGCGTGATATTGGTTTCCACTTCCCCGATACAGCCGGTGAATACAAAAACATTGACAGCAAAATCCTCCTGATGGAAACGATGTTGTTACTTCGCACTAAAGGCTACGAATTAGGTAATGCCGACTGTACGGTTTGTGCCGAGCAACCAAAACTTAACCCTCATATTCCGGCTATGCAGGCCTGTTTGGCTGAGGTATTGGGTGTTGATTCTGATTCAATCTCTATTAAAGCCACTACTACCGAAAAGCTCGGTTTTGTTGGGCGTAAAGAAGGTATCGCGGCTTATGCAACTGTCTTAATTTACAAATCCTGACAACTTTTCTCCGTTAATTTATTTTTCCTATTAAGATATTCAAAAACTCTATAGGTTTTTATGATGTATTGTTTAAGCTTATGATTAATTTTGCAGCATAAAACAATAACCATTTTAAAACAATAAAATTATGTCAGTATTAGTAGGAAAAAAAGCTCCGGTATTTAATGCAAAAGCAGTTGTAAACGGAGGCGAAATTGTAGAAAACTTTTCATTGGAGCAGTTTGAAGGTAAAAAGTACGTTGTATTTTTCTTCTATCCTGCTGACTTTACATTTGTTTGTCCAACAGAATTAATTGCGTTTGAAGAAAAAGCAGCAGAATTTGCTTCACGCAACACAGTAGTTATTGGAGCATCAACCGATTCAGAATTCTCACACTGGAAATGGCTTCAAACTCCACAGAAACAAGGTGGTATTGAAGGAGTGAAATATCCTTTGGTTGTTGATCAGTCATTAAACATATCAAAAGCTTACGATGTGCTCATTGGTGCTGATGAATACGACGAAGAAGGAAACGTGGTATTAGTAGGTGAACCCAAAGCATATCGTGGTTTATTCCTTATCGATAAACAAGGTGTTGTACGTCACCAGTTAGTTAATGATTTGCCATTGGGACGCAATGTTGACGAAGTACTTCGAATGATTGATGCTCTGCAATTCACAGAAGAACATGGTGAAGTTTGTCCTGCCAATTGGAAAAAAGGTGAAAAAGCACTTTCTGCAACTCAGGAAGGTATTGCAAGTTATTTGTCAGAAAAATGATTAGTTAGATAAATTAGATTTTGATTTTTGGAGAATCGTTGGAACTTATTAGGTTTCAACGATTTTTTTTTGTTTATGAGTTATTTATCAGATAAGAATTCGCATATTATATTCAGGCAGATATTGAATATTAGTTTTTCCCAAACAACATTGTATTTGAGCTTGGCACAACAGTAAATTTACTTTTAAGTTTTAAAAATGGTTCTTCAAAGTAGGTGTATGATAACCATGCAAAGAAAATTGTCGATAAAATAACTGTTGAGTAAACTAAAGGATATTTTATAAACTCAGGTATGCTTATTAATTTATATACCCGAGATAAAAGAATAATAATCAAAGGATGAATAACATACACACCGTAGGATATTTTACCAATAAAATCAAAGTACTTGTTTTCGAGATTTATTATACGTTTTTCAACATAAATCTGACCCATAATCATGCTAAGTGATAATAAAGATACCAGTTCCTGCCCAATTACCGGCGGAATTCGAATAATACCAAATCCCATGAGTAGAAAAAGAATCCAGGAAACAGATTGAGTAATTCTATTCGCAAACAAACGGGTAACGATATGTTTGTGTCTGAAGTATGAAATTGCACCTAAAGCACCTATCATCATACAATGAAAGCGTGTAATCATTATTAAGCGATACAGGTAAGAACTTGCTCCAAATTCAAACCAAATGAATAGTTTTAATGCAAATAAAAGGATAAATATTGCAAATGCAGTTTTCAATAATATGTTTTTTGAAATCCGTACTATCCAAGGCCATAAAAGATAAAACTGCTCTTCGACACCAATACTCCAATAATGAACCAGAATTATAATTCCTTGTTGAACAACAAAAGGTATATTGGCTGTAAAGAATATATAATACCAAATTTGAGGAACAAAAATTTCATCAGACTTTTTAAGCAGAAATAATACGAGTATACAAATACCAATATACAAATAATATATTGGCCAGATTCGAAGAATTCTACGCACATAGAATTTTTTTATACTAATTGTATTTGTTTTATTCTGCTCCTTTAACAACAAATATGTGATCAGAAATCCGCTAATTACAAAGAATAAAGTTACACCATATCCGGCCATAAGTAAATCAAAACCAAGCGGTAAACCAAAATCAGCAATTCCTTTTTGGGAGATATGACTTATTACCACGGATAAGGCTGCAATGGCACGAAGTCCGTTTAAACCGGGTAGATATGTAATTTTTTTATCCAAAATGACTTTATTCTTCAATAGGGAAGTTGTGTTAATCTTACAAAGTACAAATCATATACACCAGCAGCATCCTGAATATCTGCAGTTTAATTGATTTTACAGATAACAAATGTAGTATTTAATTTTTGATTATTGAATATATTAGATGTATTTGTTAGTTATGTATGTCACCTTGAGTGTAATATATTGTCAATAGCATATAAAAAAATAATTGTTAAATTTATAATCAAATATTTCTGTATGTTTCATCGCACAAATACTCCTGGTTTATTCTAATTCCTTAAATTTTTATTTAGTTGAAAAATTTTTAGTCAAGAATTAACGAT
>CAIQOG010000392.1 GCA_903873355.1 uncultured Bacteroidales bacterium | reverse complement strand
AGCCGAAATTGATGCCATTAAAGAACCAAAAAAAGAACTCGTATTTGAGGCAAGTGGAGTAATCCTTCAGTAGTTATTAGTTATTTTCATAAACCAATTTAGAATGAAATTTGTATTAAACATTTTCATAGTGGCATTGCTTTTTGCCTCTTGTTCAGGTAATGCCGAAAAGAAAATAATTCAGGCCTCAGATTCCACAAAATCGTGTTCTGCAAAACCTATAAAAGATCCCAATAACCCAAAGCCTATGGCTTTGATGATGCGTCATATGGCCGATAATGCCGATAGCATGAAGGCTGAATTATTGAGAGGTGAAAATCCAGATTCGGTTGCTTTTCCATTTGTTCGATTTTATTTAGTTGAACCTACTGATCCATCTGTATTAGAACCGAAATTTTTTGAGAATGCGAGATTATTTCAGCAAGCTTACAACGATTTTTTTAGACAGAAAGATCATAAGAAAGAAAACTTTAATGCGGTGATTGGTAAGTGTATTAATTGCCACGAAAGTTATTGCAATGGTCCTTTAAAAAGGATTAGAAAAATTGTAATTGATATTTAATCAATCTAGCGAAAAATATATTTTTTGTCATGCTGAACTTGTTTCAGCATCTACATTTTTGAGATTCCGAAACACGCCTGCCTAACTCTGGCAGGTTCGGAATGACGAGGAGTTAAGCGTAGGTAATTTCTTTTGCAATCCTTACAACCTTTTCGATACTTGGCAAAAATGCAGCAACAAATGTAGGCGCATATCCAAGCGGTGTATCTGCTGTTGTAATTCGTCTTATTGGCGCATCTAAATAATCAAATGCATTTTTCTGAACCATGTAACTTATTTCGGTTGAAATAGATGCAAGAGGCCAAGCTTCTTCTAATATTATTAAACGATTTGTTTTCTTCACACTTTCAATTACCGTGTTGTAATCAATCGGGCGAACACTTCTCAAATCAATTACTTCAGCCGAAATATTTTCTTTCTCAAGTTCGGCTGCAGCTGACAATGCCACTTTCATAATTTTTCCAAATGATACGATTGTGATATCGGTTCCTGATTTCTTAATATCAGCTTTGCCAATCGGAATTAAATATTCTTCTTCAGGTACTTCTCCTTTATCGCCATACATCTGTTCACTTTCCATAAAAATCACCGGGTCGTTATCTCTTATGGCTGTTTTTAATAAACCTTTGGCATCGTATGGATTTGAAGGAACTACTACTTTTAAACCAGGGCAGTTAGCATACCAGTTTTCAAATGCTTGCGAGTGTTGTGCACCCAATTGCCCAGCAGATCCTGTAGGTCCACGAAAAACAATTGGAATATTAAACTGCCCACCGCTCATTTGATATAATTTTGCGGCACTATTAATAATTTGATCTATTGCCACCAACGAGAAATTGAAAGTCATAAATTCAACAATTGGTCGTAAGCCATTCATTGCTATACCTACACCAATACCTGCAAATCCTAATTCAGCAATAGGTGTATCAATCACTCTTTTTTCACCAAATTCATCAAGCATACCCTGACTCACTTTATAAGCGCCATTGTATTCAGCAACTTCCTCACCCATTAAAAGAATATTTGAATCTCTTCTCATCTCTTCACTCATCGCTTCGCGTAGGGCTTCTCTATATTGGATTATTCTCATGAAATCGTTTTAAATGTAAACGCAAAAATAAGATGATTTGTTTGGTATCAAAATTAGAATGGTCTATAAATGAAAGAGCCCGGCAAAGCCAGGACTCCCTCATGCATTTAAACCTTAGTCAAGGGTTTAATCTTTTACAAATTTTATTTTTTGCTCTTGTGACTTGTTGGATGATATGCTAATGATGTACGAGCCACTGTTAAGTGTTGATACATCAATGCCATAAACCGGATTATTTGAATTTACTGAAATTTGTTGAGTCATCATTTCACGACCTACGATATCATAGATTTTTACCACCACATTACCTGAATAATCAGAATTGTTAAAGTTCACATTTAACATATTGCTAACTGGAACAGGGAATAAACTAACTGTACCTGGTTTTTCTTCTGTAAAATTAACAGCCACAATAAATGATTCATGTTTGTTATTGTTAAAATCAACCTGAGTTAAACGATAGTAATTCATTCCAACAGAAGGATTCATATGTGAGTATGAATAATTTTTCAAGCTATTGCTATTACCAGCACCTTTAACAACTTCTAATGGTTTGAAATTAACGGCATCCAAAGAATGTTCTACAATAAAGTGTGAATTATTACTTTCGGAAGCGGTACTCCATTTTACAAGTACAGATTTATCAGTTTGTTTTTCAGCATTAAAATCTGAAAGTGTAACAGGTAATGCCGAAGAGTTAAGAATAATCAATTCGAAACGGTTTTGGTCAAATGAACCACTAACACTTGAGTTAGTAGAGAATGTGTAAACCCTGTTTACCATTAAGTTTGTAATAACACTTAAATATTTATCTCTAAGAATAATCAGATATTGAGGGTCAAATGTATTCGATCCAGAAAAATCCAAGGTGTAATTAGTAGATGCAGAGGCTAAATAAGTATTCAAATTAATGGTATCCATTGTACGTACAGTACCGATAGCATTAAAGACTAACTTAGAAGCATTCACTTTTGTAGAAGAAGCTATACTGCCTGTTGTGAAGCCCATTTTGTATGCATCATAATTTTCTTCATAATTTAATGAAGCATTACTATTGATGAACATTATTGCCTCGTCAGAAGTTGTATTGCTGGTAAGCTTCATTTTTAAATTATTTGAAACAGTATTAGAACCCGTTTTACCAAAGAAACCAATCTGACCTGAATCAACTTTATACGTTTCTTCGAATACTAAGT
>CAIQOG010000391.1 GCA_903873355.1 uncultured Bacteroidales bacterium | reverse complement strand
GCATTCATCATGGCAAACTTTCGGGTGGTCGTTGCCGGTTGTGTTTTGCCATCATCATTGGGTAATTTGCCCATTCGTACCATTAGGTCGCCTAATGGATCGGATATGTCCAACAAATCTATTTCTTCCCGTTTGTCGGGTGTTGGTGCACCGGTTTCCCAGTTCGCAAATATGATGTGTTCTATCTTGCCATTAAGTGGGTTACAGGTTTCAAAACGACAATACAAAGCATCTTTATGTCTCAGCTTTACAATTTTACTGCCATCACCACTTAATATCAGTACTGAAATGCTGAAGTAAAAGTGTTTCATATCTGTGTGCTGTTCAAACAGATATTTACTGGAACGGTTGTACTTGAAAAAGTCAAGTATTTCGGTTTCAGTAATCGGCGATTTGTCTGACTTTAGCATGGTGAGTCCATTGGAATAGGCAGACTGGATATTGAAAAACATATTGCTCGACATTACTTCATCGTTCCGCATAAGACGAAGTATCTCGTTGGGTCTCAGGTTGTCGTCACCCCACGGCACGTATCCGCGCAATGCTCCGGGCGTAGGCAATGCCATAGGAACTAAATTATCGGTATCGAAAATTTGTGTTCCTTCATTCATTTTGTCAATCGCTACACGACTTGCCTTTCCTATCGGAATTTCAAAAACATTGATTTCTCTGCTCATAGTTAGATATAAATTTCTTCGTCATTGATTTCAAACAGGCAAACTATGCGTATTCTTCGCATCTGTCGGCTTTCGGTAAAAAGCAGGTTTGCAGTATTTCGGGCAAAATTGCTTGAACTACATACCACGTCATTGTATACCAATATCTCACCATTCTTTTTCCACACTTTACAGGAAAAGGGTGTTTTGTTATTCTGCAATATTTTGCGGACTGCGTTGATGTGTATCATTATTGAAAAGTTTTGTCAAATTTTGCATCAAAAATGCCAACATGTTTACTCATAAACATGAAGTTTTTATTTTTGGCAACCTGATAGCTGAATGTAAACGACTGTAAAACATTGGCTTCCGTATCCGTTTTGCTCATTTTCGTGAGTGTTATTTGAACAATGCTATTACTACTTACCAATGCCACTGAATAGCTCCTTATAAGGTCATCAGCCCATTCCATTTCGTTTTCCGACAGGAAGCCACTGTTACAAGTTTGTTCGCTCGTAAAATCTTGTGTTAGCTTTCTGTAGTGATTGTCTATATTGCCCAAATTATACTCAGCAGTTTTTTCGGTAGTTTTTAGTCCGGTTGCCGTGAACGTTTCCAGCGTTCCAAAGGCATTGAGGAATAGAAAACTAGCTGTATCCCGGTAAGGTGTTGAATCGATCAAATAAGTATATGCATTACATAAAGTTCCGGAGTCACCATTGCTGGTAGCCGATACCCACACTTGATAGTTCAAAACCTCAGTGGTATTAGGCAGTCCTAATTGTTTGAGGACATATATTAAGGAAGTATTGAGTGTAGCAATTAAATGGCTGTGAGTTGTGTTTGGTAGGTGTCCAAACAAGGTCAAATTGCCTTGCTGTTCAGTGATTATTCCATTGGTGAGGTAGGTAATTCTAGCCACCAAATAAAGATAATTGTCGGTGTCTTTTTGTAGATACGACAATGTTTCTTTCCGATTCAATGCTGTTTTCTTTGTTCCGAGGCATCGGGTTAGGAAATTACGAGCTGCCCAACTTGAATCATTCAAATTACCCAAGTACACGTCACATTTACAAGTAATGAAATTGCCAACATACACAGTGGTTGCTTCCGTGAATTTGAATTCAATAATAGGCGTTCCGTTCCAAAGGTAACTTACCACATCGGCTCTGTCCACCGTTGCCGTGGTATCAAGGAATTTCTCTATGATTTCACAAAGGTTTCGCACTCGGATTATTCCGTTCGTGTCCCAGGTGTAATGTTCCTCCAATACTAATATCCCTCTCACTTTCAATGCAAATGAAAGTCCTTCACTTGCAACATCTTTGATGCAAATAATATCGGGTATCGAATTATGAAAGTAAAGTTGCCACTCTGTAGGGCGTTGAGAATATTGCATAAAAAAACCTTTGAAGTAATTTGCAATGCAAATGAACTTCAAAGGCTATGGATAAAAAAAGACAAGAAAAAAGCCCCATCGTGGGGTGTTTTCATAAAGTAAATTATAAAAGCAAATCTCTTGGTCTGTATTTCGAAATTTTAGTAAATGGCAACGTACTTCCTTTGGCAATTACGGTTGTAAGAAATAAATCGCAATCAGCCTCGGTCATCAAGCCTATTTTTAGTGCTTGCGCAATAAAATCCATGGTGGTGATGTATTGTATG
>CAIQOG010000390.1 GCA_903873355.1 uncultured Bacteroidales bacterium | reverse complement strand
CTGGAAAGACAGCATATTAAGGATTTGAATGCCAGGCAATTGCTATTTCTGATGAATTCTTCGGAACTTGAGAATAAAATCAGAAAAAGTCCGGTGCTAAATGAACTTTGTAAAACACAACTATCAGTTGATGATATCAGCAAAGCGGTTTCACTCACTATTTTGTCGCGTTATCCCACCAACTCAGAACTACAGCTTTTTCGTTCCTATGCCGAAAGAAATAAGCTCACAACCAAACAATTGTGTTACGATTTGGCATGGTTGGAACTAAACAGTACTGAATTTTTATATAACCACTAAACCGGACTTATCATGTACAAAATAAAAATTCTGAGTATCGCTCTTTTCATGCTGCTAATAAGTTCATTGACAGCACAACAGGCAAAATCGGTTATTCTGATTTATCTAGATGGCGGTCCCTCACAAACCGACACCTTTGACCCAAAACCCGAATCGTCGCGCGATATTTACGGGAATTATAAAAACGTACAACAAACGAATGTGCCAGAAATAGTGCTTGGCGAAAGGTTCAGCTTACTCGCTAAAATAGCCGACAAATTCAGCCTGATTCGAAGCATGACACATGGTTTCAATGGTCACGAAACCGGACATTACGCCATGATTACAGGTGACCAGAGTGGTGGCTCGGTGGTTTATCCATCGTTCGGAGCTTCTATTTCGTATAAACTGAAAGATTCATACAATGGAATTCTTCCTCCATACATTTCGGTTGTAGGAGCTAATACGCGTTTCAACGAGGGTGGCTTTTTGGGAAATTATTTCAAATCCTTCGACACCAAAGGCATGCCCGAAAAGGATATTTTTGAGGTGGAAGGCCTGGTAAATACTTATGTACAGGCCGAAAAGTTCAAAGAAAGAATGAATTTGCTTGCCGGTTTTGAAACGCTGAATAAAGACAGAATGCACGAGGTAGATGCAGCAACCGTTCAATCACTCAGAACACAAAATGTTGAATTGATAAGCGGAAAACTGAAGGAAGTTTTTAATCTGAAAAACGAAACCAGCGAAATGCGCGAAAAGTATGGTGTGAACCGATTGGGACAATCCTGTTTGGTGGCACGCAGATTGGTTGAGGCGGGTGTACCTGTAATCAATGTCCGCACGACAGGTTGGGATACACACAAGGTCCATTTCCAGAAAATGAATCAAATGCTTCCCGAGTTGGACAAAGCCTTATGGGCGTTGTTGACCGATTTGGATGAAAAAGGTCTGTTGCAGAATACCATTGTGCTTTGTGGCGGAGAGTTTGGTCGAACACCGCGTGTATTATGGGAAGCTCCCTGGAACGGTGGTCGAAGCCATTTTGGAACTGCATTTTCCTATCTGGTAGCGGGTGGCGGTTTTATTCCCGGTAAAGTTGTGGGCAAAACAGATGCTACCGGCGAGAATATCGTGGAACGAAAAGTGTATCCATGCGATCTGATTGGCACGGTTTATACACTGATGGGCATAGACCCTTATGGCACGTTGCCACATACAATCGAAGGTAATTTACCGATGTTGCCCTCGTTGGGAAAAAACGGACAGAGTAATGGTTTGCTGTTTGAATTGATAAAGAAATAAGTATGATGCGAAATATATTGAAAATCAGTAGCTTGTTGTTAGTTATACTCATTTCAGCAACAAGAATTCAAGCTCAAAAAATGTCAGTAGGTTATATTTATCCAACCGGAGCAGAACGTGGTACTACGGTTGATCTCGTTGTTGGAGGGTTGAATGTAAATAAAGCTACAGCTGTAATTGTGAGTGGAAAAGGGGTGAAGGCTGAAATAATCAAACCAACAGAGGAAGAGCAGACTTCGTTGAAAAAGAAAAAATTTCGTAAACTTGATGACCAGAGCAGTCCACAACTTGCCGACCAAATCAACATCCGCATAACTATTGATAAGAATGCCGAACCGGGCTTGCGTGATTTACGTTTGCAATCGCCGGTTGGAATCTCTAATAAACTGAATTTTGAAGTGGGACAATATCCGAATATCCTCGAAAATAAAGGCTCAACGCCCAAAAATTTTAATCCGGTTGAAAAACTTCCAGCTGTGTTGTGTGGTCAAATTTTGCCCGGCGAAACGGATTACTTCAGTTTCAGGGCTGAAAAAGGAATGACGCTGGTGGCTTCAGTGAAAGCCCGTGCGCTTGTTCCGTTTATTG
>CAIQOG010000389.1 GCA_903873355.1 uncultured Bacteroidales bacterium | reverse complement strand
GTAAGGGCGTAACTCCTAAAGTTTTTCGAGAAAATTACACTAAAATGAGGAAGTTGATTTAGAAGTTGTTCGACAATCATATTGTTTTCATTTTTTCTTTGATGCCACCTGCCAAATTAGAATTTCTATTATTTTGTTCTCTTCTCAATGTTTATATTAGCTAAACCCATTAGTTTATATTCAATCACTGTATCTATCAGTCTATATACATTTGTTGAAATAAATTTTGAAGTAAAAGTATTATTAATGGTCAAATTAATATGCATTTGTTGTAAATTTTACTTCTATTTTTGCTCATATAAAAAACCTGTATTGTAAATGTCAGGTTTAAAAGTATTTATCCCTAATCAGTATTGTATAATGTGAGAAATACTAGAGTGCTTTGGTGACAAATAGCATCCTTTTTTTAGTATGTTGAAGTTAAATCAATTCCCATTAAATTTAGAATCTATGAAACTTTCAGAATTTTTTAAGACAAACCGAGGTTCAAAAATTTTATTTATTTTATTTGGAACAGGATCTATTATTTGGTTTTTGATCAGAGTAATTCCAAAACCTACTCGTGCTTCATATCCTTGTATGCGAGCATCTTATCCGTTAATGTCTGCATTCGTTGTGTATATTATTGGTATGTTCTCTTCCATGTTCTTATTCAGGAAAAATTTGGCGAAATATGCTATGCTGCTCGCTTTTGTGGTAACTGCATTTTTCTCTTTTAAAAATGCAACAGTAGTTGTATCACCTCCAGTTGCATTATATCCATACAGTTATTATACTAATCAAGCCAATCAACCTATTGGAATTGCTAAAGGAATTTTCCCCGGTCGGGTTGTTTGGGTTCATAATCCCGATTTAACTAATGCCAATATTACCCATAAATATGATATGACTACCATAGCTAACTCAGATGTATGGTATATGGATAAGAATTGTAGCCAGGCATTATCAGATTCTATGCTAATCTCGGGAGTAAGGCGTTTAGGGGGTAAAGCAAATGTAAAAGAGGCATGGAATGAAATTTTCAAATACTATAATAGTACACATGACCGCGGTAATGCAGGCTATACGAAGGGCGAAAAAATTGTAATAAAGTTGAATTTGACGAATGCCGGAAACGGTGATTCACTAGGCTATACAAGAAGGGCTGCATGGCAGGTTCCAACAGCGAATGGGGCTGCAGAAACAGTTACAAATCCACGACTGTTAAATCGAATGGATTCATCCCCGCAACTAGCATTAGCCATCTTAAATCAATTAGTTAATATTGTAGGTGTAGATCAAACTGACATTTGGATTGGAGATTATTATCGGAATTTCAGGGATGAATATCTGGTTAAAATAAGAGCAGTTTACCCGAAAGTTCATTTTATGGACAGTGGAAAATACCTGTTTAAAAAGCCATCGAATATGCGCGAACCAACAGTACCTTCTACTGAACAATTGTTGAAATTCAGCGATAAAAAATTTACGTCTACATTACCACAACCATTGGTAAATGCTACATATCTCATTAATGCAGCATGTTTAAAAACACATAACGAAGGTGGAATTACAATGACTGCCAAAATGCATCAGGGTTCAATTTGTAATACCATAGATCAAACGGCAGTGGATGCAAACAACAATACAATAACTGCACTCGCAACTGCTCCAAACAAACAATCGGCTTCGTTTATGCATTATTCTTTGCCTTTGGACGATACAATTCCAAATCACTACCGCCATTTAGTGGATTATATGGGTCATAAACAACTCGGTGGTAAAACACTTCTATTTATCGTTGATGCCACCTGGGCTGGAAGAGATTGGGATGGAATTATTGAAAAATGGCAAATGGCACCATTTAACAATGATTATCCTTCTTCTTTTATCCTATCTCAGGATCAGGTTGCCATTGAGTCCGTTGGGTTTGATTTATTATTGGCCGAGTATAAAGATAAAGATAAGTCAATTCGATTTCCATTTATGAAGGGTTGTGATGATTATTTGAAACAAGCTGCTGATCCAACAAATTGGCCTGCAGGAATAATTTATGATCCTGAAGGTGACGGAATTCCAATGACAAGTTTAGGTACTTATGAACATTGGAATAATATGACTGACAGAAAGTACAGTAGAAATTTAAAAACCGGAAATGGTATTGAATTGGTTTATTATAAAGCTCTCACAGTGGATAATTATATAAGTGAAAATGTAACAGACAATATTGAATTAAAAAACTACAATTTCAAAATTTATCCCAATGTTTTCAGTTCTGAATTACACATTGAGTTAGATGCCAACCAAAGTGCAATTATGAGTATATTCAATCTGAAAGGACAACTTTTATTTCAAAAAAACATAAATGGAAAATTTAATTGGAATGCTGAATTATCCAACGGTGAAATGATATCTAAGGGATATTATATCTTGCAATTGAAAGATTCCAGAGCAAATAAAACAATTACAAGTTGTAAAATAATTCGTAAATAGAAGAAATATTTTCAAACTCCATGAAAGTCATTCAAAATTTTATCTTTCTACTTTTTGTTTGTACAATTTTTATTGGTTGTAATCCGGATGAAGGCACAACTGTAGACATGCTACCTTCTAATGTAATTTCTAAAGTATCGATTGATAAGAATGGAGTAAAATGGTTTGTAACCGATAAGGGTTTGGTTAGTTTTGATGGTAAAAAATGGACTACTTATTCAAAGATTCCTTCTTTGTATAATAAACCGATTCTAGATTTGATTCTGAATGAATCAGGTAGTCAAAAAACAATAATGGCGTCGGGTACCGAAGGTGTTTTTAAAGGTTTATTCTCAGACCAAAGTGTTTTAGAGTCAATTATTTATCATCGTACCCCAAAAGGTTTAGTATCCGATACGGTTAACAAATTGGCAGTAAATTCCAGTAATCACCTATTTTTTGGAACACCAAAAGGTCTTTCCATTTTAAAAGATACAAGCTGGATATTTTTTGATGGACATTGGGGTGGTAAAACAACTGATAAATTTCTGATTACCACTGAAATTACCGGTATAGGAACGGCAAAAAACGGATGGGTTTATGTGTCAACAAAAGGAAGTGGTGTTTCTTGTTTTAAATTTGTAGATGCAGTTACAGCTGCAACAAAATATGTTCTTCCATGGGCGGATGGGTTAAATTCGGATGTAGTTTATACAGTTGTAATTGTGAATGACACATGTCAATGGTATGGAACCGATGCGGGTACTTCATATCATTTGAGCAATTTTACCAAAGGCGATTGGGAACTTCATTATTCGGTAGCAGAAGGCGGCTTAGCATCCGATTCTGTATATGCCATTGCTAAAGATGTGACGAATAATATTGTCTGGTTTGGGACTCAACGGGGTGTAAGTAAATTGAAAGATAACGTAATTAAAAATTATAGCACTAAAGATGGATTAGTTGATAATAAAATAAATACTTTAGCTGTGGATATTGATGGTTCGGTCTGGATTGGAACTGATTATGGAATTTCACATTTAAAAGATGAAAAATGGACATCTTATATTAAAAAATAATCTAATGAAACATATTTTATTTCTTGCCATTTTCATTTTAAGTTCAATACTAATTGTACAAGCTGAAACCAACCCAGGCGACAGTTTAATAGCTGTTCATGCCAATACATTCCCTATTATAGATGGTGATACTACTGATGTAGCCTGGCAATCTGCAAAGTGGTACAACATTAATTATATCTGGCTGCCTTACGGAACTACTATTCCTGCATCTGATTTTAGTGGTAGATTTAAAGTTGTTTGGAATAAAACCACGAACTTGTTGTATTTTATTGTTGAAATTACGGATGATACATTTGTTAATGGCTATATTTATGCCAATAATTTAGGTACTTATTACAATTATGATGTGGTAGAAGTATTTATCGACGAAGATCGCTCAGGTGGCACTCACACAAATGATAATAATGCGTTTGCTTATCATATTACCAGTGGAAATTCAACAGTTGAGTACGATGCAATTGATATTTATAGTACAGGAACGACTAATAAAGTCAATTATCGAAATCATTTGCCCGAATTTAAACGTGTGTTTGATGGAAATCATTATTATTGGGAATTTTCAATGATGGCTATTAAAAACACATTTACGCCAACTAACGACCCAAATTTATTTAAATCTACTCTTACCATTGGAAAGAAAATAGGTCTATCTGTAGCCTATTGTGATAATGATGGTCTGACTGAAAATCCCAAAACCCGCGATAACTTTATCGGATCAAAATATCTCACTTCAGCGGATCAAAATAACTCTTACATCAATGCAAGCTTGTTTGGAAGTTTAATCTTAGCCGATAATACTTCTACAGATGTTCAAAACATTAATATTGAAAAAACAGTAAGTGCATGGATAAATAGTTCAAAAAAATTGAATATCAGTTATGATATTAGCTGGTCTCAACCTATTATTTTATTGACTGATTTATCAGGCAGAACTATTCAACAATTAGACACTAAAATCAATACTTTCGATGTTTCTTCATTGAGTCATGGTTGTTATCTTATTGTATTAAAACAAAATGACAAATGTGTAACTACAAAAATTATTTTTTAATTTCATAATTTTGATAACAATGCAATATAAAATTTTGCTTGGAACTGCACTTTTATCCAATTTAGCTATCGCACAGCAAAAGCCCAATATAGTTATCATATTAGCTGATGATATGGGCTACAGCGATTTGAGTTGTTATGGAAGCGAAATCAGTACACCCAATCTAAATAATTTAGCATCGAAAGGAGTAACAGCAAGACATTTTTACAATGCATCGCGTAGTTGCCCTTCACGGGCTGCATTGCTTACAGGTATGTATCCGCATCAAGCAGGAATGGGACACATGTCGCCCGGATTAAAACTTAAGCCCGATAATACGATTATAGAATCCTATGAGGGAAAAATTCCTCAAAATTGTCCTACCATAGCCGATTTATTGCACACAGCTGGTTATTTTACTACTATTTCCGGCAAGTGGCATGTAAGTGGTTCGCCAATAAAACAAGGTTTTGATCAGGGAAATTACATTCCAGGTGGACTGGGTCAATACTTTGCAAGACCCGGTGATCCAATGGTTATTAAATCGGATACAAGCGATAAAATTTACTCCGACAGCACATTGTATTTGACAGATATATTTGCCGATAATGCCATAAAATCAATAGATGCAACGCCTTCGGGGAAACCATTTTTCCTTTACATGGCTTTTACAGCACCACACACTCCAATGCAAGCACCCGATAGCTTGGTGGAGAAATATATGCCATATTACAAAAATGGTTGGGACCCGATTATTGAAAAACGATTTGAAAAACTGAAAAGGCTTGGAATAATTTCGAAGAATGAAAAAACACCCGGAAAACCATTGAATTATGCAAGCGTTGACTACAATTGGGATAAACTTTCAGCTCACGAAAAATGGTTTATGCAACGTACCATGGCCACTTATGCCGCTATGATTGACCGTATGGATCAAAATATTGGACGAATAATTGCGCATTTAAGGGAAATTGGAAAATTCGAAAATACTGTAATATTTTTCATGTCAGACAATGGAGGAACAAACGAGGGGCATCACGAAGTTTATGACAATGAAATAAGCAAAATTCCGGGAAAACCAGGTCATAATGGCGGACCTGGTCCATGGTGGGGGCGAGTAAGCAATACACCTTACAGGCTTTACAAAGCATATTCGAGCGAAGGTGGAATTTCAAGTCCGTTTATTGCCTATTACCCTAAATTATTTCCGAAAGGCAAATTGATAAAGAACAATTATTTCCATATTATTGATATTATGCCAACTTGCCTTGATTTAGCTGGTACTTCCTATCCGGCTACATTCAGAAATATGCCTGCAAGAACCATCTATCACAAAAGCATGTTACCTGCATTGTTAGCAAAAAATGGATGTAAAGACACCTTGAGTCAACGGACATTGTGTTGGGAACATCAGGGGCATATAGGGGTACGAAAAGGAAAATGGAAACTTACATTTACACGTGAATTTTTTTGGGTAAATCCTTCAACACTGAAGCAAACCAACGAAATGGTGAAAAAATGGCAATTGTTTGATTTAGAAAAAGACCCTTTCGAGAATAATAATATTATTGAAAAATATCCCGAAATTGTAAAACAATTGAAATCAGAATATCAGAAATGGGCTGATAATGTGGGTGTTGTTGATTGGGATAGAGTAAATATCTGGAATTAAAATAAATCAAATACAAATAAAGATGAAATCACAAAAACAATGGTTTGTACTAATTATACTTCTCTTTTCAGGAGTAGTTTTAGGGCAAAATAGATTGAATACAGTAAAGTCTGGTGCTAATCCTTTGGTATTACCCGAATTACAAATTGGTGTAGGTATGGGCGAGATGACTTATTGCAACATGCTTAAGCGATCTGACAAATGGCACAAAACACCTGCGTGGAATTCACTGACACTCACCAGAGCTGAATTGGATGATAGGGGTTATCCTTTGGCTTCGACATTTGCTGCCAATGCCGGAATTATTTATTTTGGACAAACAACTTGTCGTTTTGCTGATGAATATCCATTTATGAAAGACCCCAATGCAGTTTATGTATTAACCTGGTCGGGCGATTGTGATGCTGAGCTAACAACAAATTTTTCCTTGGTTTCGGGTTCAAAAGCAGAACACAGAAAAGTGTATAAACAAACAAAAGTGGGGATGCCTACGATTTGTATTAAACTTACTGCCGGAACAAATTATGCAACCGATCCGATGACCGATTTGGCTATGTGGATGCCCGATCCGGTAAATCCTACACAGAGTACTGAAGGTCAGGAGTTTAATCCATTGTATTTGGCTGTGTTGAAAAGCCAGAATAGTGGTGTTTTACGTTATATGGTACCAACTTTGACCAATCAATCGTCACAAATTAACTGGACAGACCGTCGCCCAAAGAGTCATCCACAACAAGAAAAATCAAGCGAAGGTTTTACCTGGTGTACAAATATCTGCCCAGGAACAACAGATGTGGTTACAGATGCTGGTTGTGCATGGGAATATCTTATCGATTTAAGTAATGCCACTAACAAAGATTTATGGCTAAATATCCCTCATGGTGCTACTGCAGATTATATAACTAAACTGGCTCAATTAATTCATGGCGATGATCCCGATCATACAGGACAGGTTGGCTTAAATTCAAATCTGAATGTTTGGCTGGAATTTTCCAACGAAATTTGGGCCGGTGGTGGTGGCTTTATGCAGGGTCAATGGGCAAAAGATATGGCTGCAGCTGCCGGAATTACACATGGTCAATTTGTAGCTCGAAAATGTTGCGATTATTTTAAAATTTTTCAGGATGTATTTGGTGGAACAGAAAGATTACGGCGTTTAGCAGCATTGTGGACAGCCAATGGTAGTATGTATGATACCGATTATTTGGCTGAGATACAAACTTATGGTGCTACCTTGACTCCACCAGTTAAAGCCGATATGATGGCCATAACCACTTATTTTGGAAATGGAATTCAAAGTTATATTTTAGATAGTATCGATTATTCACATCCAACTGAAACAAATTATAATAAGCTTTTTGATTATTGGGAAAGTTCTATGTTAGGTGGAAAAACTTCGCAAACTGGTAGAGATGTAACGGGTGCCATTTCTGAACAATTTGGATTGTGGTCGACACAGTATAACTTACCAATCGTGGCTTACGAAGGTGGTGTTGGGTTGCCATTAACAGCAAAAGATACTTATTATGATGGAGTACGTGGAAGTACAGGACCCGGGATTCCCGGAAGCGATTTTACAATAATTACCGATGCAACCAGTGGGGCATTGAAAGTAACGGTCGAAAGTGGTACATCATCTGCCAGAGATACCAGTTTTAATGTGGTAGCTACTAAAAATGTATGCGATAACGTTTGGCATCATATAGCCGTGGTTTTACCTGCCGGAAAAAGCAATGTTTCCGATCTCTTATTTTATGTAGATGGAGTTTTGGATGCTAAAATTCCTTTTAATAATACAAACTTTAAAAAAGGACGAGATGGAATAATTAAAACCATTTTAGATAAAAAACTCAGAATAGGTATGGAAGCCATTTATAATTTTGGTAATATTTTCACCGGAAATATTGATAATGCTTGTATTTATGACCGAGAATTATCTGGCACTGAAATATCCGGGATATTTACGGGAACTATCCCAACTCAAAATTTAGCTGCCCAATGGTTGTTTAATAACAATGGAGATGATGCTTCGGGTAACGGACATTCCCTGACTCTGCTCGCAAACGCATCCTATTCAACAACGGTTAAAGAAGGATCTAATTCATTACTTTGTGCATCTGCTGGTGGTCAATATGGTTATGCTGAAGCCACTGAATATAAAGGAATTGAAGGTTCAAATCCAAGAACTATTGCGCTATGGATGAAAACTTCTGCCAAGGGAAACACCATCATTTCGTGGGGGAAACCAGGGGTTTATAGTGGCGAAATTACAGTAATCGGAGCTATGCAATGTGGTCAGGGCGATTACAATAAAAGTCCGTACACTGATTTTGTTCAGAACACCATGCGTCATCCACGCATCAAGGAAATGTACAAAAATTACATGGGATTAGCCAAAGGACAGGGTATTTCTACTCCATCAAATTATGGCGATTGTGGTGCATACTCCAAATATGGACAGTGGTCGATGATGGATTATATGACAAATACTGATGAGGAAGCACCACGTTATGCTTTTTTACGCGATTGGTCGTTCAGCGAAGCCAATATAAATGAAGTAAACTATCCGGTGAATAATCGTCCGAAATTTAACACACCCGAAATGTTGCCAATTGCTGAAAAAGGAACTGCATATGATGCAATTATTTCTTTTGGAGCTGGCGATGGAATAATTACAGGCGAAATAATCAACAACCCAAGATTGCCTGCCGGTCTGACTTTTACAAATACAACCAATGCCATTCACATTTCGGGAATACCCTCGGAAACGGGTAATTATTATGTGTTTGTACGAATTCTCGATGCAGATAATGATCCTGCATACCGAATTTTTACGCTTCAATGCGTGGCACGGTCGGCCGGATCTACCATTATCGACTTTAATGAATTAGTTGAAACAACCAAAGCTGATAATAAAATAACAGAACCATTAATTTCCAAAGGATATAAATTCACATCTAGTAGTGGTACTGCATTATCGTTGAGAGGACCAGTTTATTGGGGAACTGCTTATCCAAGCAATATGATACGAATGGGAACCTGGGGGCAAAGTAATACTATTGCAAAGGCAGAAGGAGGTTATTTTGATTTGACGCAGTTTGATATGCGTCAAAATTGTGGACAAAGTATAAAAATAACTGGAAATGCTGCTAACGGAGTTGTGCTTACAAAAATTATTAATACTCCATTAGACTCTACATTCACCGTAAAATTAGATTGGGTAGGAGTGAAAAATGTAAAAATCGAATATTGTACAGGAGATAATTTTGTGAAAAATGTTAGTGGCAGTGGATGTCAAACAGGCGAAATAGACAATGTGGTTGTAAATTCAACGGTAAGTCCAATTCATATTCAGCAATCTGACGGAAAATTAATTATTCCTGCTGATAAATACCTTAATTATCTGGAAGGAGCAGTTGATGCCACATGGAAAATACAATCTGACAAAAGCATTCTGGCAATGCCTAATACAGGGCTTGTAAACGCAACAACGTATATAAATAATGTCAGTCCGATGGCAGAATATTATGTTCAGTTCGTAAAAACGGGCACACATTATATTTGGGTTGATGGATTCGCAAATGCCTCAGGCAATGATAACACTTGCCATGTTGGAATTGATGGTATGATAAATACAACCTCTGAAGGGATGAAATTTACAGGTAATAATGAATATGTGTGGACAAATAAAAATGCTGTTGGAGAAACAGCAAAAATTGAAATTTACGGGATTGGTTTGCACAAAATCAATTTGTGGATGGACGAAGATGGCGCAAAAGTGAAACAAATATTTATTACGGATAATGCTGATGCTCTGCCACCAGCCGATATTACGGCAATTAATGAGAATTTTATTTCTTCGGTACAAATTTACCCAAATCCGGCAACAGATTATGTCAATATAAATTTGCTATCCAATAATCGTTCAATCACTGTTTCGGTTTTGGATATGCTTGGAAAAACGATAACCAGATCAGATGTTTATTCCCAAAGCGGACACTATAAATTCAATACGAGCGCATTGAAAAATGGGTTGTATTTGATTAATGTTACAGATGGAACTACTAATATAAAGTCGAAATTAAATATTCATAGATAAACAAAATGAAACAAAATATGAAACTTAAAGCACTAATCACGTTTATACTATTCATAGTATTTAACTTCAGCGTAAAAGCCGTCGATGTTATTCGCCAGCAAGTAACACCAGTTCAAAATGGCGATAGCATTTTGTTTATTGGCAATAGTTTTTCTAGTTTTTGTGGTCCGCTTCCAACTGCTTTGAAATCAATTTTTGCAGTTTCGGGTAGCGGTATTAATATTGTTAGTCCGGATCCTCAAGGCAAGGGATTAGGTATATTGCAGGAATACGCCACCTGGAGTAGTTTAGGTATTATAAATACCATTCGAACAGGTAAATGGAAATATGTTGTAATTCAAGCCTGGCGAGATGCCATTGACATGATTACAGGTTCTGTTGACGAACAGGGCGTTAAGGTTCCATGGGAAAATAACCAATATCCTGCCAATCAGGATTCGATTGTAAAGTATTTTAAAATTTTAGATGCTGAGGTGAAAAATATAGGTGCAGTAACCATTTTGTATGCTCCACATCAAAACTCCAATGATTGGGAAGCTGACAAAATTAAATCAAATGAGTCTTATACAAAGATGTTAAATAACGTATCGTGCTTTTATGCTCCGGTACTTGAATCATGGGAGAAGATTAGAACAAAACATCCATTAACAAGCACGCCAGATTGGAAAGCATTGTTATTTGCCAAAGATGGAGGACATCAAAACTTTGGAGGCATGACGCTTGATGCACTAACTTTTTACAGTATATTTACTCATAAAAGTGCTGTAGGATTAGACCCCTCACAAAAATACAAAATGGAATTTCCTGAGTATTACAATGAATTTGCAGCCGAGGCTTATACCACAGCCAAATATATTTTGGGCTTAAATAATTCGCTAATACCCGATGTTTCAGCACCTACAACACCAGTAAACCTTGTTGCTTCAAATATTTTAGCAGATAATTTTAATCTGACATGGGGTACATCAACCGATGATATTGGGGTGTTGGGTTATGAAATATATGTAAATAATGTGCTATTTAAAACAACACCTTATGTTAATTGTATTGTTGACGGTCTTGAAACTGCTACAACTTATGCTATTAAAGTAAGAGCCTATGATTCGGAAGGAAAAACATCGGCCTACAGTTCATTAAATGTTTCCACTGCCACTTTAGCGAAAATTAATTTTACCGGAAAATTAATGGGGTGGAATTTTACTACCACCGGCGGCAATGCCAATGTTACTGCAACTAGTATTGCCGAAGGGATTGCTAATTCAGCTTCGAGTGGAGTAATTAACATTGGGCCAACATTTGTAGCAAATATTTACAACGGATATTTGAACGCCTTCCCCTTAAACACTTTAGGATCCGACAAGCTAAAATTTAATTTAACCGATGCTATTACAGCTAAACATTATTTTACTTTCAATATTGGTGCATTGCCTGGCTGTATTTATACAATTGACTCGGTGCTGGTTCGTGGCTTTACACAAAATAACTCCAAAACTTTTTCGCTGTTATCTTCTGTAAACGGTTTTGCTGCAAACAATTTTATTGACTCTCTTACAATTCCCAAAAGCAATACTGGCGGTCAAAAACTCAAAACATTTCATGTTACCGGGCATACCGACCTTAGCTCGAGTGTTGAATTTAGAGTATATGTAAATGCAACAACTGCATCAAGTGCATTTGGTCTGGGTGTAGGTGATGCTGGAATTTCACCCGATGACTTAATAATATTTGGTAAAGTAAAATCAATAGGTTCTTTGTTTCCAACCAAAGTTATTGCAAGTAATTTAACCGAAACGGGTTTTACATTAAGTTGGAACGCAGCAGATGAAGCAGTTTCCTACGAAGTTTTCAATGGTGATTTATCGCTGGGGACAACCACCACCTTATCAAAAACAATAACCGGTGTTTCAATTGGCGAAACTTACACATTAACAGTGAAAGCTATAAATTCCACAGGAGGGATTTCGGAGCCAAGTGTACCGTTGGTTGTAAAAATTCCCGATCTCACAAAACCCACTACACCACTTAATTTGTCGGTTAATGGTATTACTCAGAATTCATTTATATTGCATTGGGATGCTTGTACCGATAATGTTGGAATATTTGTTTATGAAATCTATCGTGATGGTATTTTTTATGGAACCACTGATGCGACCAACATGCCTATACCCTATTGTACACCGGGAACTTCGTACATTATGACGCTTCGTGCACAGGATGCAGCCGGAAATTATTCAGATTTATCGCAATCTATTACTGGAACAACCCTTTCTGATATCTCAGCCATCAAACAATCAAATACAAATTCGTCATTGTCAATATTTCCTAATCCCGCAGCTGATTTTGTAAATATTCGCTTGTCAACCCAATGCCATTCAATTACCGTGTCGATAGTTGATATGCTTGGTAAAACAGTAACTAAATCAACAATTATTTCTGATAATGGACTGTTTAAAGTCAATACACAAGAATTGAAAAAAGGTTTATACTTTATTAATGTGACAGATGGGAATAAGAATTTAATGTCAAAACTAAACATAAGCAGATAAACTTATGAAAGCCATTCTAAAAGTTACTGTTTTATTTGTGCTTTGTTTAATTGCCAAAAATGGTTTTACGGCAGAAGTAATCAATATTGATGTAAGTTCCATATTAAACAGCAGAGCCGTTACCACTTACTCAAACAGCACTTTTTATCCCTGGACAAATGGTACTGACAATGCTAGTAATGGGTATATTACCTACACTGCTGCTATGGCTGCCAATTTAAAAAGTCCGAAAACGCTACCTGATGATGGATTTATTTCTATGACTACTAAGCATCCAGATGTACAGTTAAACTACAATAATGCTGAAAATATAAAAAATCAAACCTGTTTTTATAACACTTCCGGTTCATTCGAATTTCAGGTACCTCAGAAGTATTATTCGAATATGATGCTTTTTTTTACTTCAGGTGCAAGTGCAGGTCTTACAATAACGTTGACCTATTCCATTGGATCGCCCATAACAAAAACGGTTACTGTACCAAAGTATGACGACAATACTTTTGAAACAAATGCTAGCTATGTAAATTGGTTTTATCTGGTAAAAGATGTGGGCAAATTTTCTCAAACCAATGTTCAGAAAATGGCTGGAAATCACAATATTAATGGTGTTGAATTATTGCCTGATGTTAACCGTTTATTAGTGAGTATAAAAGTTGCAAAGCCCAACAATTGGTTGAATTTTTGGGGAGCAACCGGCATTACTGCGGATAATACTGCTATAAATGAAACCAACGCATCTTTTATCTCCATTTATCCCAATCCCTCAATTGATGTGTTGAATGTAAAAACATCTCTACAGCCAGCAGAATGCAATATTTCAATAGTTGATATTTCAGGAAAATCCATGAAATTCAGCATTTTGAATTATCAATCAGGATTAATTCAAATCAATACCCGACAGTTGAAAGGTGGCATTTATTTTTTGAAGCTGAAATCATCGAATTACAATTCAACCATAAAATTCGTGAAGCAATAAAAATTAAACTTTTTTGATGAAAAGTACCCTTTGGTTTTACTTGTTTTTATTCTTTTCGTTTCAACTTTTTGCGCAACCCGTTAATAATAACGTTGAAACAAAACTAAATATTAACGGAGTTTTCCCATCTTTAAGTTTGATGGGCAGCAATTCAGGTCGTTCAGAACTTGGTATTGGAGTTTTGTTGCCCTGGGCTGATAAACTTTGGATAGAAGGTTACGTAGCTCATCATAGTGAAACAAATGTTGGTTTATCTTTTCTGGACGAGAACCTAACACTTACTGTTCATCCGCAAAGCGTAACCGGCACGTATGGCAACCGTTTTATACATCAAAAATCCAATCAGGCTATCATTGGTCCACACATTATCGATAAAAATGGAAATGTACGAACTTTCAAAACACTGGTAGATTGTAGATTAGCATCAACAGCTGCTCATTTATTCAATCCCGATTCGCTGGTATATTTTCTTACCATCGATGGACTCCTTTTTGAAGCCAATGTATATACGCTCAAAACCAATTTAGTAGCCAATTTAATATCGGATATTTACAAAACCGATAATCAAGCGCTTTCGAAGAAAGGCGTTTTTATAAATTTTAAAAGTGCATTTACCGGAAATAAACGACTAGTTGTTGCTAACAGCTCGTATATGGAAAAAAACTATACCGGAGATTCAAACGATGGCTGTTTGGCTGAATGGGATGGAAAAAAATGGTCGGTAATTGATTCGGCTGCATACCTTGAAATCAACGGTAAGATTAAAATGTTTTATGGCTATGGCATTTGGGCTGTGGGTTGGGACAATAAATCGGTAAAAATGATGTATTTTTCTCCGCAATCTGGTGTATGGCGCACATACCGTTTGCCCAAAGGAAGCGAAGCTTGGGAACATACATGGAATACAGAATGGATGCGCATTCGCGAAGTGCAGGCCAAACGGTTTATAATGGATGCTTTCGGCATTTTGTACGAAATGCCCATTATTACTTACAATGGCAATATGCTTCCCATTAAACCTATTTGCAACCATTTACGTGTGATTCCAGACTTTGTATTTTGGCGAGGAATGTTGGTTCTTGGCGGAAACCAAACTGATAATAATGTGGGTCAACCACAATCAAATCTCTTATTTACCAACATTGACGATTTATGGAAATACGGAAAACCGAGTGGTTGGGGTGCATTATGGAGAAATGAAAAGGTAGCTGCGAAAACTGTTTCAGACCCTTTTTTGATGAATGGTTTCGATAAAAAAATAATTCATTTTACGCACCAATCTTCTTCAGCAAGTACTTTTACAATTCAGGTTGATTTACTTGGAAATGGCACTTGGGTAAATTATAAACAAGTAAATGTTCCGGCAAAGGGATATGCTTTTGAAATTTTCCCTAATGGATATGCTGCTCAGTGGTTGCGGGTAATTTCCAATAGCGAAGTTATGGGGTGTACGGTGGAGATAAATTACAATTAAAAATATTACAATTATGAGATTTGTTTTTTCATCTTTTCTGCTTATTTGTTTTTATATAAGTAGTTTTTCACAAAAAAATCAATCAATTGAATCGGGCAAATTTTGGCTCGATACCGATGGAAAGCGTATTGAAGCACATGCCGGAGGTATCACTATAGTAAATGACACTTACTATTGGTACGGTCAGGATCAGTCGCAGGGAAGTGGAAACGAAGTAGGCATTTCGTGTTATTCGTCGAAAGATTTGACAACATGGAAAAACGAGGGAGTTGTATTCCCAGCCAGCGAATTGCCCGAAATATACCGAGGTGCGGAAGGTCGATGTGAACGTCCTAAAGTTATTTACAATGCCAAAACCCGGAAATATGTGATGTGGTCGCATCTCGAAGCCAAAAACCGAACCATGGGAATGGCAGGTATTGCTACCAGTGATACACCTAACGGAAAATTCAAATTCATTGGTCAGATCCGTCCGGTGAAGTTTGATTACGGATATACAGGAAATCCGGTTTTACGCGAACGTGAGTTAGGCAACGCATTTCGTGATATGAACCTTTTTCTCGAAAATGATACCACGGCTTATGCTATTTATACCAGCGAAGGTAATGCGTCGATGTATTGTGTGCGATTAAACGATACGTTTACTAACGCTAAAGAAGGATACGTAAAAGGAACAGATTGGAACAGAATATCCTATAGGCGCCATCGTGAAGCTCCGGCCATGTTTAAACACAAGAATCAGTATGTGTTGTTCACCTCGGGCGAAACGGGTTATTGCCCCAATCCTACGGAATATTCAATATCAACCGATATTTTGAATAATTGGGAACTAATAGGCGATCCTTGTTTTGGCCCTAATGCCAATACCAGCTTTTTCTCTCAAAGTACCTGTGTAATTCCTGCACCAGGCAAACCTGTTGGTTGTTATATTTTTACTGCCGACCGTTGGAATTGTAGCAATGAACTCTGGAATTCAACCTATGTGTGGTTACCTTTTGTGATTCGTGATAATAAAATAATTCGATTGCAATTTCTTGATAAATGGGACTTATCAATTTTTGATAAAAACCCCAATTCGTTAGCAACTCCTCAACTAATAAAAAACAAAAAACAGATTTTAAAATGGAAGCCAGTTGCAGAAGCTGCTTTTTATACTATTTACAAAAATGGCAAGAATATTGGCAGTACTACAGCTACTCAATTTAAAATTCCAACCGAATTGGCAGGAAAATGCTACTTATATACAGTAATGGCCGAAACACTTTACGGTGTAAAATCAAAACTTTCGGCTGGATTAACAATTAATTGGAATAAAATAGAAAAAACCTTTTTGAGCGATATTGAACCCGAATTCAGCAAACAAGGTTACCGTTGCCTGACCATGGATAAATCGGTGGATGTAACGCCTATAAAAATTGGCAGACAGGAATTCAAAAAAGGTTTGGGCTCACATTCTTATGGTGAAATAATTTATCATATTTCGGCAAAATACAGTCGGTTTACAGCTTCAGTAGGTATTGACGATGCTGTTTTTGGCAATACGCAATCCAGCGCGCAGTTCGAAGTATGGGGTGATGGCGTTTTACTCTATAAAAGTGCCATAAAAAAAGCAAACGATAAAGCCGAATTTGTAAGTGTGGATATTAAAGGCATAAATGAACTAAAACTTGTAGTGTCTGATGGCGGCGATTTGCCCGAGTACGATCATGCCGATTGGGCCGATGCTGTGTTATTGCCTTAATTGGTCAAAAAAATATTTATCATATAATTAAATAATAACAATGAAAGTACTTTTTATCGGTGGCACCGGAATTATTAGTTCTGCTTGCTCGGAATTAGCCATTTCAAAAGGAATTGATTTATATCATCTGAATAGAGGTCAATCAAGTAATGTTCGAGAAATTTCGGGAGTAAAGACACTGATTGCCGATATACGAAATACGGAACAAACCAAAGAGCTTATCAACGACCATTTTTTTGATGCTGTGGTAGATTTTATTTCGTATACCCCCGAACATGTAAAAGCGAATGTAAATTTGTTTGAGGGTAAAACCAATCAATATATTTTTATCAGTACAGCTTCGGCTTACGATATACCCAATAAATTACCTGTAACTGAAGATTCACTATTAGGAAATCCATATTGGGAATACTCCCGTAATAAAATAGCTTGCGAAGAGCTTTTAATTGAATCGTATAAAAAAACCAATTTTCCATACACTATTGTTCGTCCTTCACATACTTACGATAAAACATTATTGCCTTTAGTTGGAGATTACACTGTATTCGACAGGATGAAAAGGGGACTTACGGTAGTAATTCCGGGAGATGGAACTTCCATCTGGACACTGACTAATCATAGAGATTTTGCAGTTGGACTTGTCGGGTTGTTAGGTAATCCAAAAGCGGTAAATGAAGCCTTTCATATAACTTCCGACGAATGGTTAACATGGAATCAGATTTATTCTATTTTTGCATCCGAGTTAAACATTATTCCTAAATTTGTACATATTCCTTCAGATATTATTTACCAGTACGATACCGATTTTGGTGCTGGTGTAATAAGTGATAAAGCGAACAGTATGATTTTTGATAATTCGAAAATTAAACGATTTGTACCTGATTTCAACCCGCAAATTAAGTTTGTAGAAGGTGCAAAAGAAATTGTAAAATGGTATACCGAGAATCCGGGATTTCGTGAACCAAACAGTGGCATCAATGCATTGATGGACAAGATGATTGCAGATTTTGAGATTTTTACTTCAAATATTCATTCTGATTTGTAGCAATAAAATGAAAGTTATCCTTAAAAACAAACAGGTACTTATATTTCTAATTCTGTTCATATTTAGTTGCTTACAGGTTTCTGCAATTGAAAAACCTTTGACAGATTTTGTGAAACCCTTTATAGGTATTTCGCGAGGTGGAAATCAATCACCCGGACCATTGTATCCATTTGGAATGATACACTTGTCGCCGATTAATGTAGCACGTATAACACCAACCTATTATTTAGCTGGTAAAACTAGTTTCTATGGTGTAGGACTTATAAATTTGGTCGGAACGGGCTGTTCTAATTTTGGAAATGTGATTTTATTGCCCGATAATCAAAGACCTTTTTTTAAAAATGAGTTCGTTAAATTACTAAATGACAGCGCTTCTGCCGGATATTATACTTGTAAGTTAGATAAAGGAATTTCCATAGAAATGACAGATTTAACCCGAAGTGGGATTTTGAAGATTGATTTTGGAACAAACAAACAGAAATTCCTGAAAATTGACTTGACACGACTAAATTCTGAAGATTCAACTTTTATTATACGAAAAGAATCGAATACAATTAGCGGCTGTCGCGACGATGGTCAGTTTTGTGGAAAACCCGGAAATACACGTGTTTATTACTATTTTGTGATACCCGGAATTACCGAAAATAATATCACTTTGGTGAAAAACAGAGTTGAAACTAACGAAAAAGAAATCAGCGTTAAACGCGATAGTATTGGTGCTATCATCGATTTGTCAGCCACCAAAAATCCGGTTGAAATTAAAGTCGGAATCTCATTTGTATCTGTCGAAAATGCCAAAATGAATTTGGAAAAAGAGATTGCTGATAAGACTTTTATTCAAGTGTTGGCTGAAAATAAAATGGCATGGGAAAGTAAACTGAACCAAATACAAGTAGAAGGTGGAACCACATCCGATAAAGTAAAATTCTATACTGCCCTTTATCATACCATGAGTCACCCCAATATTTTGAATGATGTGAATGGTGAATATCCTAGTATGGAAAAGATGAAAACTTTGAAAAAAGCATCAGGGAGTCGTTACACCCTTTTTTCGCTTTGGGACACCTACCGCAACCTGCATCCTTTTATGAGTTTAGTTTATCCGCAACAACAATCGGACATGGTAAAATCGATGATTGATATGTACAACGAATACGGTTGGTTGCCTCATTGGGAATGTTTCAGTAAGGAAAAAGGGGTTATGAATGGCGATCCGGCTTGTGTGGTGATTAATGATACCTATCAACGTGGTATTCGTGATTTTGATGTGGAAACTGCCTATAAAGCCATGATTCATAATTCCAAAGTTGTTTATACAACTGAAAAAGAACGTGATAGGAAAAATGTTGAATATGTTCGTAAGGCAATAAAACCATATTGGGAAAACAAGGGCTACATCCCAGCTGAATACCGGAAAAATGGTGGCGATGTTTGGGGAACAGTATCAACCACTCTGGAATATAATTTTGCCGATTGGAATATTGCACAACTAGCTAAAACTCTTGGGAAAACTGCTGATTATACAATTTATTCAACTATGTCAGACCGTTGGCAATTCCTCTTTGATGCTAAAACAGGATTCCTACGTCAGAGAAACTCAGATGGAACTTGGGTTGAACCATTCGATGACAAACAAACGTTGGGCGAAATGCCATGGCCGGGAAGCGGTGGGCCGGGTTATGTGGAAGGAAATGCCCATAATTATAATTTCTTTGTACCTCATGCTATGCCAAAGCTTATTGAATTGTTGGGCGGCGAAAAGAAATTTGCATTACGGCTTCAAACAATATTTGATAATAAATTGTACGAGCCAACTAATGAGCCAGATTTAGCTTATCCGTTTCTTTTCAATTATGCCAAAGGGGAAGAGTGGAGAACCCAGGAAACGGTGCATTCACTGATTGAAAGCGAATATTCAACAGGCTTTGATGGTATTCCGGGAAACGATGATACCGGAACCATGTCGGCGTGGTTACTGTATGCCATGATGGGAATTTATCCTGATTGTCCGGGGAAAATGGATTATCAAATATCTTCGCCTGTTTTCAAAAAAATAATCATTCATCTGGACTCAAAATATTACAAAGGAAAACAGTTTGTAATTGAAACCAAAAATGGAAATACGAAAAACATCTTTATTAAATCAATGAAATTAAATGGTGTGAAACTCACCAACTACCAACTGACACATCAGGAAATTGTAAGTGGTGGAAAAATGATAATTGAATTGACAGATAAACCAAGAAAATGATATGCAAACAATTATGAAATTGCAAAAATTTGTATTGCTATTCATGTTTTTTTGTTGTATGGTTATCATCCATGCATCCAATTTAACTTGTTATAATATAAAAGATTATGGCGCAAAGGGCGATGGTAAAACCCTTGACAGTCCAGCTATAAACAAAGCTATTGAAGCTGCCGATAAAAATGGAGGTGGAACAGTGTTTTTGCCTGCAGGAACATATTTGAGTGGAAGCATTCGCATGAAAAGTAACATTAATCTTTATCTGGATGCAGGAGCAGTTATTCTTGCAGCTCCTCAAAAAAATGGTAATACGGATTATTACGACGGTTTAGAAAAGGGAGTAACACCACAATATTTAGATCACGGACATACTTACTTTCAAAATAGTCTGATTTGGGGCAAAAAACTTAAAAATGTTTCCATTACTGGTTTTGGTATGATTGATGGCGAAGGACTTGTAAGAAATGATGTATCAAAAAAGGTTGGATTTGAAGAAGTAGCCAATAAATCAATTGCTTTTTTGGAATGCTCAAATGTGAAAATTGAGAATATCACAATTTTTCGTGGAGGTTGGTTTGCTGTTTTAGTTACAGGATGCAATATGGTACTGATTGATAAAGTCATTATTGACACAAATCGCGATGGCATTGATATTGATTGTTGCACCAATACAATTGTTTCAAATTGTATGATAAATTCACCCAATGATGACGGAATTTGTCCTAAAAGTTCGTATGCTTTAGGACGTAAAGTGATAACTGAGAACTTAACTATTACCAATTGTCAGGTTTCGGGCTGCGAAATGGGTTCTATGTTAAATGGCACTTATTTGTCATCATTCAGGTCAAATGGTAGGATTAAACTTGGAACCGAATCGAATGGTGGATTTCGAAATGTGGCAATTTCAAATTGCACTTTCCGACAATGCTGGGGGCTTGCCATCGAATGTGTCGATGGTGGAATAATGGAAAACATTTCAATTGATAATTTAACCATGACGAATGGCGTAAAATATCCCATTTACATCACCTTGGGCGACCGGATGCGCGATCCTAATCCTGGTATTTCCAGAGGAAGAAGTATCAGTATTTCAAATGTTGTGGCCAATCAAACAGATTCTACCAGTGGAATTTCTATTACAGGAACACCAGATTCAAAACTGGAGAATATCCGACTAAGCAATATTCGAATTCAATATAGCGGCGGTGGCAATAGAGCAAGTGGGTTTACTGATTTTCCTGAGTTAGGAGCTGGTTATCCAGACCCACCAAAGCAGTTGACACCTGCCTACGGTATTTTTGCCCGTCATATCAAAAATTTGGAACTTTATAATATCACATTTGATTATCTTCGCAATGAATACAGACCGGCAATGCATCTTAATGATATTGATGGAATTGATATTGATCGATTTAAAGCAAAAACGCATTCTGGTATTCCAATAGCACAATTTGAAAAAATCAACTCGCTGATCATAACCAATAGTGCTGCATTGAGCAATGGAATTATTGTATTAATTGAGGGGAAGTGGCGATTGGTGAAGAATGCTAATAAATATCAACTATATGATATAATGGTAGATAATAATTGCTTGAATGATATTTCATCGTCAGAAATAAAAGTACTAAATCAATTAAAAATAAAATTAGAAAGTTTGAATTTCAAATAAGTTGATCCCATTAAACTTTAAATACAATATGTTGATTATTAAGAAAATTGCGATTATTTTACTTTTGTTTCAAACTATGAATATGTTTGGAGGCAATACCTATAAACCAAAGTATTCAACTGATTGGGACAAAGTAAATACCCATATAAATAAAACCTGGTATTTATCGAGAGTTGATTCAAGCACTTGGCAGTTAAAAGGAAGTTTGAAATTACCATTGCCATATTTTAGTATTCATGAAAACAGAAATGTGCTTTACTGTTGGGATACCTATTTTGCCAATGCCGGAATTTTGTTGATTGACAGTTTAGCAATTTATGCTAAGAATGCCGTTGATAATCAGTTTGCTGAGATAGAGCAAATCGGTTTTGTGCCCAATTGCAGTGAACCCTGGGCATTTAATCGTTCACAAGTTCCTTTTCTAAGTATGATGGTGCGCGAAGTATATGAAAAGAAGATGTTAGCTGATAAAAAATGGCTGAAATATGCATACGAAATGTTGTTGAAGGATTATAAATTCTGGACTGACACTTCCAAAAATGCAATTGAAAATCATACCACAACAATTCCCGGATTGCAACGATTTTATCAACATGCAACTCGAGAAGATTTGATAAAATTTTATGATGTTTTGCGTCCACGATTTGGTTTGACAGATAATCCAACCGAAGAACAACGAATACAAATGGCTGAAGCATGGATGAGTGAAGCGGAAACAGGCATGGATTTTACACCTCGATTTGAAAACCGTTGCCATCAGTTTATTGCTGTGGATTTGAATACAAATTTGTATCGTTATGAAATGAACTTTGCCTGGATGGTAAAGATACTTGGATTGAAAAACCAACCGAATTGGCTACAAAAAGCCAAAACCCGAAAAGAATTAATGACAAAATATTGCTGGAATGAGAAACGGGGCATGTTTATGGATTACGATTTCGTGAACAAACGTCATACACCAATTGCCAGTATGGCGGCATTTTACCCGCTTTACACCGGTATGGCCACTAAAGAGCAAGTCAAACGAACAGTTCAGAATTTGACTTTGCTGGAGTTTGAATTCGGTCCGGCTGTATGCGAAAAAGCGAAGCATGATCGCACTTATCAATGGGATTATCCGGCTGGTTGGCCACCCATGTATTACTTGATGATTAAGGGATTAGATAATTATGGCTACAAAGCTGATGCAAAACGTATTGCGCAAAAGTATTTAGATATTACTACCCGGAATTTCATAAAACCATTTCCGGAATCATACATCAAAAGAACCAAAACAGGCAACAATACAGTAAAACGTATTCCCGGTTTTATTTACGAAAAATACAATGTCGCTACAGGTGATATTTACGATCCTGAATATCCAAGCATGGTTTTAAGCGATTGGAGTTATGGAGTATTTGTGTGGAGTTTGAATTACTTGAAGAAATAAAAAGATAATACATTTATTAAATGCATTTTATGAGACAATTAATAACGATATCTTTTTTGTTTATTCTAACGAATATCTTTTCTCAGAAATATTACTCGCAAATCAATGGTAATATATTGTTGGATAATGGTTTAATAAAGAGAGAAATCAAATTTGAAAACATGAATTTGAGCACTTCAATGTTGAAAATTGTCGGAGATACAAATAGCTATGTTCAGAAAAGTAACGATTTTTCATTTCATGTAAATGATAAATTATATTCCGGTTTTGATAAATGGGAAGTAATAGAAATATCACCAATTTCAGATTGTAAAGATGGAAATGGAGTGAATATAAAAGTTCGTGAAAGTGGAGAAAATCCGCAAATAGAAATAGAAATCAATTTTTTGCTTTATCCCAATTTGCCCATTATCCGAAAATGGATTAAATTTAAAAATATTGGTAAATGCGATATCAAATTGGAAGAAGTTAATATAGAAAACTTGAATACTAACTTGTTGAACCATAATTCTGTAGTCTATCATAATTATGCCCGAATGAAACATATCAGTAGATTTGTGGGTGATTGGGACGATCCGGTGGTTGTAGTTCATGATATTAATCAACGAAAAGGAATTGCACTTGGAAATGAAGCAATTGGTGTGTTGAAGCGAACTGCTTATCACACTACGAATAACAATGTGGAAATAGGGTTAACACATCAAGGACAGTCATTCCCGTTCCGAAAATACTTAAAACCAGCTGAAAGTTGGGTGAGCCCTAAAACATTTATTTGTTTGTATACTAAACGGGATGATGGATTTGAAGTGATTGATAATGAGGTGAATCGTTTTATTACTTTTTACATGAATAATCGCATTTCAACTACTAAATCTAAACCTGTTTTTGTATACAATACCTGGTTTCCATTTACAAGCAATATCAACGACAGTTTGGTGAGAACAGTTGCAAAAGCTGCTTCTGATTGCGGAATTACCGAATTTGTGATTGACGATGGTTGGCAGGTGAATTACAATGCTAAATCATCTACCAAAAGCTGGGGTGAAAATTACGGCGATTGGTTGGTGGATACAAAAAAATTTCCCGATGGATTAAAACCAACTTTTGATTATATAAAATCGCTGGGGATGAAGCCCGGTTTATGGATTTCGTTGGCTTCGGCAAGTAGAAATTCCAAGGTATTTTCTGAACATCCTGAATGGTTTGTACAGACTAAAGAAGGAAAACTCGGTAATATCCATTATGAATCAAAAACAGACGATAGCTTTTATTCTGCTTCATTAGGTACCGATTGGAAAGATTATATTAAAGAAAGAATTAACCGATTGGTAAATGAGTATGGGCTTTGCTATGCCAAATTGGATTTGGCGGTTGTAACAAGTCCGTATGTGAATAACGATAGTGTTTCGGGGTCGTATGCCAAAAATCATCCCTATTACCGCGACCATAATGAATCATTTATTGTGCATTATGAACGGATGTTGCAATTGTTTGACGAGTTACACACTGAATCTCCCGAATTGTTCATTGATTGTACCTTTGAAACTGCGGGTAAATATCAATTGATGGATTACGCCATTGCTCAACACGCCGAAGGAAATTGGTTTTCTAATTTTAGCACACCTTCACCTGTCGGCCCGTTGCGTGTGAGGCAAATGGCCTGGTGGCGCACACCAGCCTTACCGGCAAGTTCTTTGGTACTTGGTAATTTGGCATTGGATGATCCGGAATTTGAATTTTGCCTAAAATCGTTGATTGGAACTTTCCCCATCGTGTTGGGCGATCCCAGAAAAATTCCGATGGAAAAGCGTGCTGAAATAAAAAAATGGGCTGTTTGGTTAGAAAAAATGCAAAGCAAATACGATTATATGTCGTACCGCCGTGACCTTGCCGGTTTTGGAGAACCCAAAGAAGGAAGTTGGGATGGTTGGCAACGAATAAACTTTCAGACACAAAAAGGTGGTATCTTTGGCGTGTTCCGACAGAATGCATTGGAAAAAAGCAGAATTATATTTTTAAAAGATTTATTGCCCGATAAAATATATTCTATCAAACAAGCGCCTGAGAATAAATTGATAAAAAAAGCAAGCGGTAAAAATTTAATGCAAAAAGGATTAGAGGTTAAGATGGAGAAATCCTACGATGGAAAAATATTTGAAGTAGGTATTGAAAATTGATGATAATAGACTGCAAAAAATTATACACAAAATGAAAAAGTTAGCAATCATACTTTTACTATTTACACTTGGTCAAAATAGGATAAGTTTTGCTCAAAATGTTCGGTTGCCACTTTATAATGGTTCAATTCCGAATTCTATCAAAACTGAAACTGATGAAAAAGTAGTTTCGCAAGATATTGTTAAAATCAGCAATGTTCAAATTCCTGATATTGCAGTATACTTACCCACTAAACGATTTGCAACCGGTCAGGCAGTGATTATTTGCCCGGGAGGTGGCTATAATATTTTGGCTTACGATTTGGAAGGTACAGATATTGCAAAATACCTGAATTCGATTGGTGTGGTAGCAGTGGTTTTAAAATACCGTTTGCCTACCTCAGGAAACACAGTTGTTCCGCATAAAGCACCGCTTATGGATGCTCAACGAGCTATCCGTTTGGTTCGTGCAAATGCTGTAAATTGGAATATTAGTACTTCAAAAATTGGAATCATGGGCTTTTCGGCTGGAGGTCATTTAGCTTCAACTGCGGGAACACACTTTGATTATGGAAATAAAACGTCAAGAGATTCGGTTGAAATGCAAAGTTGCCGGCCCGATTTTATGATTTTAATGTATCCGGTTATTACATTTACCGATAGTTGTATGCATTCCGGTTCCAGAAAATCATTGTTAGGGAAAACACCTGAAAAAGATTTGATTATGTTGTATTCCAATGAACTTCAGGTAAGTGCTGACACACCTCCAACTTTTATTGCTTTGGCCGATAATGATATAGGAGTACCTGCAGAAAATTCGTTGCTTTTTTACAAAGCACTTCGAAAAAATAAAATTTCAGCTGAATTGCATATCATTTCTGAAGGCGGACATGGATTCGGTCTTGGAACAGGAAATGAACACATTGCGCAATGGACCAATAGTTTAAAGTTGTGGCTTGGTTGGTTGAATAAAAAATAAACATTCTGAATTATGAAAATCAAAATTATTTTCTTCTTTTTACTATTAAATTTTAGTTCGTTCGGCTATTCGCAGAAAACAGATATTTTAATTAATCCGGCATTAATGAAAACATTTTGGTCCGCAAGCTGGATAACTCATCCTAATGCCGATTTGAAATCGTATGGAGTTTATCACTTCAGGAAAACTTTTGATTTGAATGCAAAACCCGAAAAGTTTGTAATTCATGTTTCAGCAGATAATAGGTATCGGTTATTTGTAAACGGACAAGCCGTGTGTTTTGGTCCGGCACGTGGCGATATTAATCATTGGTATTTCGAAACAATAGACATTGCACCCTATTTAAAATCAGGAAAAAATGTGTTAGCGGCAGTAGTTTGGAATTTTGGCGAATTGATTCCAATTGCTCAGATTACCAGACAAACCGCATTTATTTTACAGGGAAATTCTGATATTGAAAAAATTGTGGATACCAATGCAAGTTGGAAAGTAATAAAAAACAATGCCTATTCGCCTGAAACAGAAAGTGTGAAAAGGTTACATCAATACATTGTGGTTGGCCCGGGCGATATTGTGGATGCTGAAAAGTATCCGTGGAATTGGCAAAATGTTGATTATAAAGATTCTGACTGGTTGAATTCAAAAATTATTTTCTTTGGCAAAGCCAGTGGAGTTGGAACAGGTACTGATTGGGATTTATTGCCACGTGATATTCCCATGATGGAAGAAACGGATCAGAATTTTAAATCGGTACGTCGGAGTGAAGGTTGTAAAGTGTCCGAACTTTTTCTTCAGGGAAAAGAATTCCTTACAATTCCCGCTAACTCAACAGCAAAGTTTTTACTCGATCAGGGTGTGGAAACGGTGGCTTATCCCGAAATTACTGTAACCGGAAGTGTAGGTACAGTCATTGAAATGGCTTATGCCGAAGCATTGTTTGATAAAAACGGAAAAAAAGGTAACCGAAACGATATTGAAAGAAAAGAAATGAATGGAAATGCTGATATTTTCAAATTAAGTTCTTTCGATGAACAAACTTTCCGTCCACTTTGGTTTCGAACTTTCAGGTATGTGGAAGTGAAGATTGTAACACAAAATCAGCCGGTTACTATTCAAAAAATTCATTCCACCTTTACTGCTTATCCGTTTAAAGAGCTGGCTTCATTCAAAAGTAATAACGATACCTTGTCAAAAATTTGGGAAGTAGGCTGGCGAACGTTGCGACTTTGCAGCAACGAAACCCATTATGATTGTCCGTATTATGAGCAATTGCAATATGTGGCCGATACCCGTATTCAAGCACTTGTTTCGCTTTATGTGTCGGGCGATGACCGGTTGATGCGGAAAGCACTTGTAACATTCGACCGCTCCCGATTTTATGAAGGACTTACATGCAGCCGTTATCCATGTTCCGATATGCAGGTTATACCGCCATTCTCACTTTTTTGGATCAATATGATTCATGATTATTGGATGCTCCGCGACGACAGCACTTTTGTAAAATCATTGTTACCCGGTGTTGAAACAGTTCTGAAATGGTACGAAACCAAACTGGATGCCAAAACCGGTATGGTTGGATTTAATCCGTATTGGAATTTTGTGGATTGGCCGGATGCCTGGGGTTGGAGCAATGTAACCAATAGCGGTGGTATCCCTGAGGGTGGCTTGACAGGGAATTCATCCATAATTTCATTGCAGTATGTGTATGCTTTGAATGCCGCTGTTGACCTTTTTAAAGCAAATGGAGATGTAAATTCAGCCAATAAATACCACAAAATTGCCATCGATGTGGCAGCAGCAACTATTAAAAATTGCTGGGATGAAAGTAGAGGGTTATTAGCCGATTCGCCTATGAAGAAAGAATTTAGCCAACATGCAAATATCATGGCTATCATGGCGGATGCCCCACTACCCATAAAATCGGATCTGTTGATTGAAAAAGTCGCAAACGACAAATCATTGATTCCTGCTACCGTTTATTACCGTTTTTATCTGCTTCGGGCAATGAAAAAGGCAGGTTTGGGAAACAAATACCTTAGCATGTTACAACCATGGAAGCTCATGTTGCAAACCGGTTTGACTACTTTTGCCGAAAGAAATGACCCTACTCGCTCAGATTGTCATGCATGGAGTGCAAGTCCGGTGTATGAACTGTTGGCTACAGTTTGTGGTATTGAACCTGCTGAACCGGGTTTTAAATCCGTTCTTATTTCACCAAATTTAGGCGATTTGAAATTTGTAGAAGCCACTATGCCACATCCGTTTGGAATGATAAATATCAATTTGAAAAAAACAAAAAAAGGAGGTTTAGAAGGTTTTGTAATTTTACCTAAAGGGCTAAATGGGAAATTTACATATAAAAATATTACCATCGATTTAAATCAAGAAAATAATAAAATATCAATTTTAAAAACACCATTAAAATGAGAACAAACTCTAATTTTAGATTTTTTGCTTTATTTATTGCTATATGCATTTTTACGACCGGATTTGCAAAAAATCAAAGCAATTGGTCATTAAACTCACCGGATAAGAAAATCACATGTCAACTTTTGATTGAAAATTCAAAATTAATATATCAGGTTAATCGGATTCAAAATGGAAAAATAATTTCTGTTATTGAAAAATCTCCACTTGGATTAATTCGTGAAGATCAGCAGTTTGCAGAAAACCTGATTCTTGTTTCTCAATCAAAAAGTAATAGAATTGATGAAAATTACGAAATGAAAATTGGTCGTCAGTTGAAAATTCATAATTTGGCAAACGAGAAGATTTTCACTTTTAAAAACGAAAAAGGTTCGCTCATACTGCTAGTTTTCAGAGCTTATAACGATGGTGTTGCATTTAAATATGTGTTTCCTGAAAAATCGGATAAATCATATACTGTAACACAAGAATTAAGTGGTTTTAAAGTGCCCGTGAATGGCAAATGCTGGATTCAGCCTTATGATAAACCATCGAAATGGACGCCGGGTTACGAATTGTATTACGAAAACGAAATTTCGATTGGTTCAGCCTCTCCAAGTGAGTTTGGTTGGGCGTTTCCGGCTCTTTTCAATTCTAACGGCAATTGGTTGTTGATTTCGGAAGCAAATTTAAAAGCCAATTATTGTGGTATTCGCATGGAGCAAAATGCCGAAAATGGTTTATATAAAGTCCGTTTCCCAGACCCACAAGATGGTGAAGGAACAGGAACTGTAAATCCAAGTTCAACCTTGCCTTGGGAGATGCCCTGGCGTACAATTGCTATTGGCAACTCCATTTCAACAATTTTCGAATCCAATTTAACCAGTAATGTGTCTGATAAACAAATAGATGGTGATTTTTCATGGGTAAAACCAGGTCGTTCATCCTGGAGTTGGATTTCTAACCCACCCAGCAGTCACCAATTTGCTCCATTAAAAGATTTTGTTGATTTAGCAGCCGAAATGAAGTGGGAATACTCACTGGTAGATGCTAACTGGGAACGAATGGAAGGCGGAAACATAGAACAATTGTTGAAATATGCCAACGAAAAAGGGGTAGGTATTTTTTTATGGTACAATTCAGGAGGATTAAACAATAAGGTAACTGAAGGTCCTCGCGATTTAATGACTGATTCAAAAATTCGTCGTGCAGAATTTAAAAAACTACAAGAATGGGGTGTGAAAGGAGTGAAAATTGACTTTTGGCAAAGCGATAAACAAAATATAATTCAACAATATATTGATGTGCTGAAAGATGCTGCCGAATTTCATATTCTGGTGAATTTTCATGGTTGTACCATACCACGTGGTTGGTCGAGAACTTACCCTAACCTTGTATCTTCCGAAGCTGTGAAGGGTGAAGAATGTTATCGATTTACTAAGAGTTTTTCTGAAACCGCGCCAATTCAAAGTACAATTCTTCCATTTACCCGCAATGTTATTGGCCCAATGGATTATACGCCGTTTGGTATAACTAACCTGAACATTCCACATCTAACATCTTCAGCACATGAACTTGCTTTGGTATTGTTATTTCAAACCGGAATAGTACATTTTTCTGAATGTGCAGAAGGTACACGTGCTTTACCGGCTTATGTAAAGGATTTTTTAAATAAAGTTCCTGTTACTTTTGACGAATCGCATTTGATTAGCGGATATCCCGGTAAAGATGTGGTTATTGCTGCTCGTAAAGGAAACGATTGGTATATCTCGGGTATCAATGGAGAAAAAAATGCAAAAGATTTAGAATTAAAACTTCCATTTTTAAAAGGAAAATTTGCTTTGAATTTGATTACAGATGGTGCTGATAATAAGAGTATTGTTAATTCAAAAAAAGACTATAATTCGGATGATAAATTGAGTGTTAAAGTGAATTCTTATGGTGGTTTTGTTATGGTATTAACCAAAAAATAAGAAAAAATGAACAGCCAATTGAAATTTAGTTTAGTAGTAACATCCACTATAGTTGGAGGTAATTTTCTTTTTGCAGCTACACCAAAATCGAAAGCTAAATTACCCCAACGTCCGAACATTATTTTTATTATGTCCGACGACCATGCTTATCAGGCTATAAGTGCTTATAATGATCGTTTCAAGGACGTTGCACCAACTCCAAATATCGACCGAATTGCCAAAATGGGAATGCGTTTCAATCGATGTTTGGTTACAAATTCTATTTCAGGTCCGTCGCGGGCTTGCATCCTGACAGGTAAATACAGTCATTTGAATGGTTTTGTATCCAACGAACAAACCGAATTTAATGGTGAGCAACAAACTTTTCCTAAATTATTACAACAAGCAGGTTATCAAACTGCTATTATTGGGAAATGGCATTTAGGAAGTACACCTATAGGATTCAATTATTGGGATATTTTAAGTGGTCAGGGGCAATATTACAATCCTGAATTTAGTAATTCGAGTGGGAAATATCAGGTTACAGGATATGTAAGTGATATTATAACCGAAAAAACACTGCAATTTCTCAAATCTACTAAAAAATCAGGCAAACCATTTATGCTGATGATGCATCACAAAGCACCACATCGCCCTTGGGAACCAAATTCTAAATACCTGAATGCATTCAGAAATGTGGTTTTTCCATTGCCTGAAACACTTTTTGATGATTATAGTGGACGTGGATTAGCTGAATATCAGCAGGATATGACTATTGAAAATACAATGAAACTTGATTGGGATTTGAAAATGCTTCAAAACCCCGATACCGCTAATTGGGCATATAAACATGGATATGGAAGATATACTTCTGAACAAAGAAAAGCATGGGATGCTTATTATGAACCGATTATAAAAGATTTTTATCGTAAAAAACTTACAGGTCGTGAATTGGTTTTGTGGAAATATCAACGCTATATGAACGATTATCTGGCTTGTATAAAATCAGTGGACGAAAGTGTAGGACAAGTTTTGGATTACCTAAAAAAAACAGGCTTGGATAAAAATACCATTGTGGTATATACTTCCGACCAGGGTTTTTATTTGGGCGAACACGGTTGGTTCGATAAACGGTTTATGCATGAAGAATCGTATCGCACTCCACTTTTGTGGTATTGGCCTGGTGTCACCAAAGCAGGAACTATAAACAATGATATGGTTTCAAACCTCGATTTTGGTGAAACATTTCTGGAAGCAGCCGGTGTGAAAATTCTAGACGATATGCAAGGTGTGAGCATGAAACCTGTTCTTGCTGGAAAAACCCCATCCAATTGGCGGAAAGAACATTATTATCATTATTATGCATTCCCCGATGTGCATTCGGTGAAACGACATTATGGAGTTTCCACAGAACGTTACAAACTTATGCATTTTTATTACAATATTGATGAATGGGAGCTTTTCGATTTGAAAACCGACCCGCAAGAAATGAAAAATGTGTATAATGAACCTGCTTATGTAGCAGTGCGTGAAATGATGCACCATAAATTGGATTCAATTCGTTTGGTTTACAAGGATAATGATGAGATTACCAAACAATTTCTACCAAAGAAAAAATAATCATATATTCAAATGAAAAATAAAAAAATTAATTTGACAATCGTTGTTGCTGTGTTAATGCAATTGTCATTATTTGCAACAGATAAAAAACCAATTGTTGAAACCTTTGAAGCTTCATCACGTGTTAGAAGTGGTATTGC